>DASUTU010000112.1:0-11875 GCA_036374435.1 Actinomycetota bacterium
GTGGAACACGACCTTGCCCTCGAACACGTAGCCCCAGTTGTCGCACTGGCAGCGGTCGTCGGGCAACCCGGCGAACAGCGGCGTCATATCCGCGTCCGCCGTATAGGTCTCCCACCCGACCGTGTACGGCCCGATCTCCCCGTAGTGCCCTTCGAACCCCTCCGACGCGACGTGCTCGGAGGCCGTCTCTCTCGATGCCTTCGCCATCGTTCGTCTCCCCTCCGTCACGAGGCCGCCGAGCGCGCTCGGGGCCGCCCCGAGCGCGGCCTCGAACGCAGACCGCGCCGCGTCCCAGTCCCCGACGGCCAGGGCCTCCCGGCCACGAGAGAGCGCCTCGGTCACCTCTGCGGGGACCATGCGCGGATCATGGCACGGCACGAGATCTCGCCGAAGCGGCCGTGATCGCGTGCTCGAGTTCACTTCCGGCCGGTGACGCGCGGCACCGCCCTGCCCCGCGGACGCGCCTAGCGTCGGTTTCGCACCGATCCCGGCGCCTCGGGCGGCGGGATCCGGAAGGGAGGTGCGAGATGGACCAAGCGAGCTGGCCCTGGTTCTGGCTGGCCGGTTGGATGGCCGTCGCGGCCGCGCTCGCGGAGGTCCGGCGGCGTCGCTCGGGACCACCTGCCACCTGAGCGATCGGGCGAGCGAGAGCCGCACCCCGCGGCCTCGCTCGCCGCGCCCTCCGCGGTGGGCCGAGCTCAGGCCCCCATGGGGTGCCAGACCGTCTTGAACTCCATGAGCGCCGTGATCTCGTACGGGCTCTGCGCCTGCGGCGAGAACGGATCGGCGTCGGGGGCTCGATGCAGTCGCTTCACGTTCTCGGCGGCGAGCTCCTCCACGTGCGCCGCGAGCTCCACGGGGACACCGGTCGCGTCGAGCGCGTTCACGTCCATGTGCCCGGCCAGCCACGGCACGAGCTCCTTCGTGAACCCGGTCAGGACGTTGACGACGCCTCCGGGCACGTCCGAGGTCGCCAACACCTCCGAGATCGTCACGGCGGGCAGGGGGCTGCGTTCGCTCGCCAGGACCACCGCTGTGTTGCCCGACACGACGGCGGGCGCCAGCCGCGACACGAGGCCGAGCAACGACTGCTCGGCCGGCGCGACGATCCCCACCACCCCGGTCGGCTCGGGGATCGTGAAGTTGAAGTACGGCCCGGCGACGGGGTTCGTCCCGCCGAGGACCTGGCCGATCTTGTCGGCCCACCCCGCGTACCACACCCATCGGTCGATCGAGGCGCTCACGCCGGCGTTCGGGTCGGCGGCACCCGCGTCGGCCAGCTCGGCCTCGAACTGCGAGCGCCGGCCCTCCATCAGCTCGGCCACGCGGTAGAGGATCTGACCGCGGTTGTACGCGGTCCTGCCGCCCCACCCGGGTTGCGCCGCGCGAGCCGCTCGGACGGCGTCGCGGAGGTCCTTCCGCGACGCCCGCGCCGCCCACGCCAGGAGGCGGCCGTCGTGGGAGAACACCTCGTACGACCGGCCGGACTCGCTACGGGGGAACTCGCCGCCGACGTACAGCTTGGCGGTGCGCCGGACCGGGACGCGCGTGTCGCTCATCGGCCGTCCCCGCCGTCGAGCTCCAGGTAGGGCTCAAGCCCGTGCAGGCCCCCCTCGCGGCCGAACCCGCTCTCCTTGTAGCCGCCGAACGGCGAGGACGGGTCGAACCGGTTGAACGTGTTCGCCCACACCACGCCGGCGCGCATGCGCTCGGCCATCCACAAGATGCGCGACCCCTTCTCGGTCCAGATCCCCGCCGACAGGCCGTACGGGGTGTTGTTGGCCTTCTCGACCGCCTCGGCAGGCGTTCGAAACGTCAGGATCGAGAGCACCGGGCCGAAGATCTCCTCGCGCGCGATACGGTGGCTCTGGGACACGTTCGTGAACAGCGTGGGCCGGAACCAGAACCCACGCTCGGGAAGCACACACTCCGGCTGGTACATCTCGGCGCCTTCCCCGACCCCGGAGGCCACCAGCTCCTCGATCTTCTCGAGCTGCTGCCGGGAGTTGATCGCCCCGACGTCGGTGTTCTTGTCCAGCGGGTTCCCCACGCGAAGCGTCTGGAGGCGGTCCTTCAGCTTGTCGAGCAGCGGCTCGAACACCGACTCCTGCACCAGCAGCCGCGAGCCGGCGCAACACACGTGGCCCTGATTGAAGAAGATGCCGTTGACCACGCCCTCGACGGCCTGGTCCAGTGGGGCGTCCTCGAACACGATGTTCGCCGCCTTGCCTCCGAGCTCGAGCGTGAGGCGTTTGCCCGAGCCGGCGGTCGCGCGCCGGATGATCTTTCCAACGTCGGTCGAGCCGGTGAAGGCCACCTTGTTCACGTCGGGGTGGGTGACGACCGCCGCACCCGTCTCCCCCGCGCCCGTCACCACGTTGACGACACCCGGCGGAAGCTCGGCGTCGCGGATCACCTCGGCCAGCAGCAGCGCCGTGAGGGGCGTGGTCTCGGCCGGCTTCAGCACGGCGGTGTTCCCGGTGGCCAGCGCCGGCGCGAGCTTCCAGGCCGCCATCAGGAGCGGGAAGTTCCACGGGATGACCTGCCCCGCCACCCCGAGCGGCCGCGGCGACCGGTTCGGGAACGCGTACTCGAGCTTGTCGGCCCAGCCCGCGTAGTAGAAGAAGTGTGCGGCCGCGAGCGGAAGGTCGACGTCGCGCGACTCCTTGATCGGCTTGCCGCCGTTCATCGTCTCGAGCACGGCGAACTCTCGCGCCCGCTCCTGGAGATGCCTCGCGATCCGGAACAGGTACTTGGCGCGTTCGCTCCCGGGGAGCTCACGCCAGACGTCGTCGTGGGCCCGGCGAGCCGCGACGACCGCGAGGTCCACGTCCTCCGCACCGGCCTCCGCCACCTCGGCCAGCGACTCCTCGCTGGCCGGGTCGATCGTCTCGAACCAGCGGCCGCTCTTGGGCTCGACGAACTCGCCGCCGATGAACAGCCCGTAGCGGTCCTCGAGCCGGACGATCTCGGTGGACTCGGGCGCGTCGGCGTACTCCCAGAGAGGCTCGCCGTGCTCGAGCGCGGAGGAGGCCGACCGTTCGATCTTTGCCATGTCAGTCCACCGTGAAGTAGTCGGGGCCGGCGTACCGGCCGGTGCGTTCCTTGTCGATCTGCATCAACACGTCGTTCAGCAACGTCGAGGCGCCGATGCGGAATCGGTCCGGCGTCATCCACTCGGGCCCGAGCGTCTCGTAGACCAGCACGAGGTACTGGATGGCCTGTTTGCTCTGGCGGATGCCGCCGGCCACCTTGATCCCGACGCGCCGGCCGGTCTCGCGCTCGAAGTCGCGAGCGGCCTCCATCATGCAGAGGGCGTTCGGCAACGTCGCGCTCACGCCGATCTTGCCGGTCGAGGTCTTGATAAAGTCGGCGCCGGCCGCCATCGCCAGCACGCTCGCCTGGCGGATCCGGTCGTAGGAGCCGAGCTCGCCCACTTCGAGGATCACCTTCAGGTGCGCGCCGCCGGCGGCCTCCCGGGCGGCCGCGAGCTCCTCGAAACACTCCGCGTAGCGCCCGCCGAGGAACATCGAGCGGTTCAGGACCATGTCGACCTCGTGGGCGCCCATCCCCACGACCTGTCGGATCTCGGCCAGCCGGGCCTCCAGCGGCCCCAGGCCGGCGGGGAACGCGCCCGCCACGCTCGCCACCTTGACCGAAGTCCCCCGGAGCTGCCCGAGCGCCACCGGGATCAGCTGCGGGTACAGGCACACGGCGGCCACCGGCGGGATCGAGGGGTCGAGCGGGTTGGGACGGACCGCCTTCGCGCACATCGTCACGACCTTGCCCACGCTGTCCGCGCCCTCGAGCGTGGTGAGGTCCATGCATCGGATGGACAGGTCGAGCGCCCACAGCTTCGACTCGCGCTTGATCGACCGTTTGGACAGGGAGGCGGCGCGCTCCTCGAGCCCGACCGCGTCCACGGCCGTGGCCCGGGCGACCAGCCTCGGCGCGTCCGAGGGCGCGTACAGGGCCAGGCCGGTGCCGCTCCGGTCGATCTCGGCTGCGTGGGACATCCGAAGGGCCATGGTAGCCGACCCGGGAACGACCCCGGCCGCCCGGTATCCTGTCGGCCGTCCGCTCCCGTGGAGGTCGTGCCCGCATGCGTACGCTCGGGTTCCTGCTCGTCTTCTCGCTCGTGTTCGGCGCCGCCGCCTGCGGCGGGGACGGCGACGGTGATGGCGGGTCCGACGAATGCGTGGACCTCAGCCAGGGCGACTCGTTCACCATCCGGATGCTGGACAACGAGTTCATCCCGTCGTGTTTCACGGCGAGCGCCTCGCAGTCGCTCAGGCTGGTGAACGAGGACGCCGCCCTGCACAGCTTCACGATCCGAGACACCCCGATCGACGTCGACATCCGGGGCGAGGAGACGTTGGACCTCGACCCGGTGACCGGCGTGGTCGAGCCCGGCACCTACGAGCTGATCTGCAGGTACCACGTGCCCGGGATGGTCGGCGAGATCACGATCGTCGAGTAGTCGGGGAGCTCAGAACCCGAGACGCTGGAGGGCCTTGGGGTCGCGCTGCCACTCCTTGAGGACCTTGACCCGGAGTTCGAGGAAGACCTTGGTTCCGAGCAGGCGCTCCATCTCCTCTCGCGCGCGAGACCCGATGGTCTTCAGTGTCGCCCCGCCTTTGCCGATCACGATGCCTTTCTGGGAGTCGCGCTCGACGATCAGCGAGGCCCGCACGGTCGTGAGATCGCCGTCGCGCTCGAGCTCGTCCACGACGACGGCGATGGAGTGCGGCACCTCCTGTCGCGTGACCGCGAGTGCCTTCTCCCGCACGATCTCGGACAGGCGAACCTCAAGCGGCTGGTCCGTTTCCTCGCCGGACGGGAAGTAGGCGGGGCCCTCGGGCAACCGCTCGACGATCAGATCGCGGAGCAGGTCGACTCCCCGGCCGGTCCTCGCCGCCACTGGCACGACCTCGTCCCAGTCGCCGAAGTCCGCCGCGGCCTGGAGCTGGGGCACCTCGCGACGGCCGTGAAGGACATCGAGCTTGTTCACCGCGCAGAGCTTGGGCCCGGCGAACCCGCGCACCTGGCGCTCGAACACGAAGGCGTCGCCGCGCCCCACCCCGTCGGCGGCGTCGACGACCTGCACGATCGCGTCGACCCCCTGGGCGGCCTCGGTCACGAGGTCGTTCAGCCGGGTCCCGAGCAGCGTCTTCGGCTTGTGGAATCCGGGCGTGTCGGTGAAGACGATCTGGTAGGCGTCGGTCGTCAGCACGGCCCGGACGTCCCGGCGTGTGGTCTGGGGCCTGTCCGAGACGATCGCGACCTTCCGCCCGACGAGCGCGTTCACGAGCGTGGACTTCCCGACGTTGGGCCGTCCGATCACGGCCACGAACCCGCTCCGGAAGCTCACCCCAGCAGATCCGATGGCCCGAACGCCGAGGGGAGAAGCTCGGTGAGGCGCCACTCGGCGCGGCCGCCGGAGGCGTCGCTGACGACGAGCATGTCCGGCCCGAACTCGTTCAGCACCTGCCGGCACCCACCGCACGGCGGCGTGGGTCGCTCCGCGTCGGTGGAGACCGCCACCACGTCGATCGAGGTATGCCCCGCCGCGACCGCGGCCGCGACGGCGTTCCGCTCGGCGCACACGCTCAGCGGGTACGAGGCGTTCTCGATGTTCGGCGCCGCGAACACCTGCCCGCCCGCCAGGACGGCGGCCCCCACGCGGAACCGGCTGTACGGGGCGTAGGCGCGCTCCTTGATCTCGCGCGCCGCGGCGACGAGACCGTCGAGGGTCTCCGACGACGGGTTCATTCCGTGGCCGCCCGCTGGTCGGCCCGCTCGCTCTCCCCATCGTGCCGGGTGATGAGGATCTTGGCGATGCGCCGGCCGTTCACCCGTTCTGCATGGAACGTGAGGTCCTGGAAGGTGACCTCCTCCCCCTCGTCGGGGATCGAGCCGAGCAGGCCGAGCATGAGCCCGCCCACCGTGTCCCACTCCTCGGCGGGGAGCTCGACGTCGAGGGACTCGTTCACCTGGTCGATGGAGACCTTGCCGTCCACCCGGTAGACGTTGTCCGCGACCTGCTCGAGCTCGGGCTCCTCCACGTCGTATTCGTCGGCGATCTCGCCCACCAGCTCCTCGAGCAGGTCCTCCAGCGTCACCAGGCCGGACACGCTGCCGTATTCGTCGGTGACCAGCGCGATGTGGAACTTCTCCTGCTGCATCTCGCGCAGGAGGTCGGCCACCCGTTTGGACTCGGGGACGAACCGGGCGTCGCGGACGATCTCGCGCAGCGGCATGTTCTGCTCGCCCTGGTGCAGGGCCTTCAGGACGTCTTTGGCGAACACGATGCCGAGCACGTCGTCCAGGTCGTCGGTGAACACCGGGATGCGCGAGTAGCCGTGCTCGAGCACCAGCTCCTGGACGTCGCGCAGGGTCTTGTCGGACTCGATCGCCTTGATGTCCGGCCTCGGCACCATCACCTCGCGGACGATCGTGTCTCCGAACTCGAAGATGGAGTGGATGAGGCGGGTCTCCTCCATCTCGATCGAGCCCTCCTCCTGGCCGAGCTCGGCCATCGAGCGGAGCTCCGCCTCGGAGACGAACGGGCCCTGCTTGAGGCCGCGGCCCGGCAGGAGGATGTTCGCGATGCCGATCAGGCCGCGGGTCGGGACGGCAAGCGCCGTTCCGAGGAACCACACGAGGGGTGAGAGCGCGAGGGCGGCTCGGTCCGAATGCAGGACGCCGAGCGTCTTGCTCAAGGCCTCGACCAGGACGAAGTACAACAAGGTGAAGCCGACCGAGACGACGGTCAACCCGAGGTTGCCGAACTGACGCTCCGCCAGGATGGCCACCAGGATGGCCGACCCGTTCTGGACGAGCATCACCATGAGGTAGACCGCGTTCAGGAACGCCGGCGGGTCGGCCTCGATCCGTTCCAGCAGGACGGCGTTGCGCCGTTCCTCCTCCACCAGGGCGAGCGCCCGCACCCGGGTCATCCGCGTGATCGAAGCCTCCGCGATCGCCAGGACGGAACCGAACAGGACGAGCACCACGACCGCGAGCCACAACCACATCACGGGACCCGGACTCCCGTGTATCGCTCCTGCCGCTGCCACATGGCGGAGCGTTCCTCCGGGTCGTCGTGGTCGTGCCCGAGCAGGTGGAGGATCCCGTGCACCACCAGCAGCCGGAGCTCCGCCGCCGGATCGTTCGGGTTAGCACTCGCGGCCACCGACGGTGCGACGACGACGTCGCCCAGCAGCCGAACGCCGTCCTCGTCGCGGTCGGCTTCGTCCAGCGGGAACGACAGGACGTCGGTCGGGCCGGCCTCGCCCAGGTAGCGCTCGTGCAGGTCGGCGATCTCGCCCGAGCTCACGAAGGACAGCGACAGCTCGGACTCCGCCACGCCCTCGGCGACGAGCACCTCGTGGGCCAGGGCGGCGAGCCCCTCGCGGTCCACGGCGAGATCCTGCCGGTCGTCGACCAGCACGCGTGGGAGCGAGGGACTCGGAGGATGGTCGTCAGCCATCGGCGCGGGCCGTTCGCTGCTCGCCGAACACGCGGTACGCCTCCACGATGTCCTGCACGATCTTGTGCCGGACCACGTCGCGAGCCCCCAGGTGCGAGATCTCGATGCCTTCGATGCTCCGAAGGATGTCCTGCACGATCACGAGTCCGGAGGTCTGGCCGGCGGGCAGGTCGATCTGCGTCACGTCGCCGTTCACCACAGCCTTGGACCCGAACCCGAGCCGGGTCAAGAACATCTTCATCTGCTCGGGCGTGGTGTTCTGCGCCTCGTCCAGGATGATGAACGAACCGTTCAGGGTTCGGCCACGCATGTAGGCGAGCGGGGCGACCTCCACCGTTCCGCGCTCCATGAGCCGCGGCAACACGTCCGCGCCGAGCATCTCGAACAGCGCGTCGTATAGGGGCTTCATGTACGGATCGATCTTCTCGTAGAGCGTTCCCGGCAAGAACCCGAGGCGCTCGCCGGCCTCGACGGCCGGGCGGGTGAGGATCAACCGCTCCACCTGTTTGTCCTGGAGGGCGCGGACCGCCGTTGCGACCGCGAGGTAGGTCTTGCCGGTTCCGGCCGGGCCGATGGCGAACGTCACGGTCGCGGTGCGCATCGCGTCCACGTACCGCTTCTGCCCGAGGGTCTTCGGCGCGATGCCTTTGCCACGGCCGGTCAAGAAGACGTCGCCGAGGACCTCGGTCGGTCTCGCCTCGTCCCCCTTGACCAGCTCGATCGACCGGCCGACGGAGGACGCGGTCAGCTCGTGGCCCCGTTCGAGCAGGCCGATCAGCTCCTCGAACAGCAGGGCCACGCGTTCGGTCTCTCGGGAGGGTCCGGAGATCGAGATCTCGTTGCCGCGGACGACGATCTCCGAGTCGAAGGCCGCCTCGACGAGCTTCAGCAGCTCGTCGCGCTGTCCGAGGAGGGCGACCATGCTCTGGTCCCCCGGAACCAGGATCCTCACCTGTGTGGTGGCGCTGGCCAAACGGTCGTCTCTGGGGTGGTGCCCCACTCCTCCTCGTTGGTCGCCGGGGCCGCCGAACGACGCCCCGGGTCGGAGACGGGATTCTACCCCCGGCCCGGGTGCGCGACGCGACATCCCCCGGCCGTCCTAGCCCGGCGGCCAGCCCATCTGCCGGCCGCCCAGCACGTGAACGTGCAGGTGGAAGACGTGTTGGCCGCCCTCGCGGCCCACGTTCGTCACCAGGCGGAACCCGGTGGAGGCGACGCCCTCGGCCCGGGCCACCTGGCGGGCGGCCTGGAACAGGTCGGCGAGCATGCCGGCGTGCTGCTCCTCGATCTCGAGGGCCGAGGTCAGGTGCTCTTTCGGGATGACCTGCACGTGGACCGGCGCCTGCGGGTTGGTGTCTCGAAACGCCATCACCGTCTCGGACTCGTACAGCACCTCCGCCTGTTCGTCTCCCTGGGCGATCCGGCAGAACGCACAACTTGCCACGTCCATCCCAGCCTCCCTACCGCGGCTTTCGAAGGGTGCCCTTCCCGGTGGCGCGTTTGCCCGCCGGCTCCCCTCGGAGCTCGGCCAGCTGTTCGAGCAGGCGACGCTCCTCCTTGGACGTGGGCTCCGGCGCCACGACCTGGATGGTCAGGAACAGGTCGCCACGGCTGCGCCGGCCCAGGTTCGGGACCCCCTTGCCACGGAGGCGAAGAGTCGTACCCGACGCGGTGCCCGGGTCCAGATCGATCCGTTCCGGCCCGTCGAGCGTCTCCACCTCGAGCTCGGCTCCGAGGGACGCCTGCGTCATGGGGACCTCGAGCAGGGAGAAGACGTCCGTCCCCCGTCGCTCGAAGACGGGGTCGTCCTCGACGGAGATCGACAGGTAGAGGTCGCCCCGGGTCCCTCCCGAGCGGCCGGCGTGGCCGGCATCGGGCACCCGGAGGTCCAGGCCGTCGGAGACCCCGGCGGGAACGTCGACCGGCACCGTCGCCTCGGCGGCCAGCCGGCCGCGGCCCTGGCACCGCTCGCACGGGCTGGTGATCTCCTCGCCCGACCCCTCACAGGTCGAGCACGGGTGGGCCGTCATCACGGTGCCGAAGATGCTCCGGCGGACGTCCTGCACCTGGCCGCTGCCTCCGCAGGTCCGACAGCGCCGGGGCGACGTGCCGGGTTCGGCGCCGGACCCCGAGCACCGGTCGCACGGCTCCAGCCGCGCCACCGGCACCTCGCGCCGGGTCCCGAACACGGCCTCCCGGAAGGTCAGCCGGACCTCGGCGAACACGTCTTCGCCCCGCTGGGTTCGGGTACGGGTGGCCGTCCGCCGCCGTCCGAAGGACCCCTGGCCGAAGAACGCCTCGAACAGGTCGGAGATGTCGCCGAACGGGAAGTCCATGGGCCCGCCCTGCCCGTACAGGTCGTACTGCTGGCGCTTCTGGGGGTCCGAGAGGATCTCGTAGGCGGCACTGACCTCCTTGAACCGGTCCTCGGCCACGGAATCGGGGTTCACGTCCGGGTGGTACTCGCGCGCCAGGCGCCGGTACGCCTTCTTGATGTCCTCGGCCGAGGCGTCGCGCCCCACGCCGAGGATCTCGTACAGGTCGCGGATCCCCGCCATCTCAGGCGTCGAGCTCTGTCGCGAGCTCGGACAGTCGTTTGGCCACCGCGCGGACCGATGCCATCACCGAGACGTAGTCCATCGCCGTCGGGCCGACCACGCCCACCGTCCCGAGCGCCGTGGTGCCGGCCCGAAACGGCGCCGAGACGATCGAGGCTTCCCAGTCCCCCGTCTGGGGGTGTTCGGCGCCGATGGTCACGTTGACGTCCTGGTCGATCGTGACGTCGCGGAGCAGCTCGAGCATCTCGGACTCGTGCTCGAGCGCCTCGAACAGGCGTCTCACGGTCTCGCGCCGCCAGTGCGCCGCCTCGTCGGCCAGGTTCGCCACCCCGCCGATCAGGACGTGATGGGTCGCGCCGCCGGCCTGGAGGACGCCGAACGTTTCGGCGGCGGCGACGAGGAGGTCGCGCTCGATCCCCTTGGCGGTGGAGGCACGTTTCAGGGCCTCGGCCCGCGCGTCCACCACCGACTTGCCGCGGAACGCCGCCGTGAGCGTACGGTCGAGCGAGCCGAGCTCTTCCGAGTCGACGTCGTCGGGCCGGTCGACCATCGCCCTGTCGACCCGGCCCTGCTGGCCGATCACCAGGAACATCAACGCGTTGCCGACCTCGAGCAGCTCGGTCCGCAGGACGACCTCGTCGGCCCCGGTGGGAGGCACTGCCAAGCCGGCGTATTGCGTCACCCGCGACAGGAGCTGCGTGGTGCCTTTCAGGACCTCCTCGAGGTCGAGCATGGTCTCGGCGAAGAACCCGGCGATCGCCCGGCGTTGTTTGTCGCGCAGGCGCCCGCCCGGCGGGAGCGAGTCGACGAACTTGCGGTACCCGGCGTCGGTCGGGATCCGGCCGGCCGAGGTGTGGGGGTGCGTGAGGTAGCCGAGCTCCTCGAGAGCCGCCAGCTCGTTGCGGATCGTGGCCGAGGACACGCCGAGGCCGGCACGCTCCGCGATCGTCTCGCTGCCGACGGGTTCGCCGGTGCGCACGTATTCCTCGACCACGGCCCGCAGGACGGCGACCTTCCTGGCTCCGAGCTCGGGCTCCACCATGGCGGTTAGCAGTCTACCCGGGCGAGTGCTAGCGATTTCTCGATGCGGCGGACAACCTCCCATGCCCCTCACGCGTCCTAGGCTCGAGACCACATGCGGGTGGACGAGATCGCGCTCCGGGAGTTCCTCCACACCCGCTACCCGCGCCTGGTCGCGGCGGTGGCGCTCGTGAGCGGGAGCCGCCCGGCCGCCGAGGACGCCGTGCAGGAGGCGCTGCTGCGGGCCTGGGAGCGCTCGGAGAGGGGCGAGGAGGTGGAGTCGCTGGACGCCTGGGTGACGACGGTCGCGCTGAACCTGTCGCGGAGCGCGCTCCGCCGGCTCCGTTCCGAGCGCCGGGCCAAAGCCAGGCTCCACGGTTCGGCGTGGACCGAGGACCTGGCGCCGGGCACGGACCGGGCGCTCGACGTCCGCCGGGCGCTCGCCGCGCTCCCCCGGCGCCAGCGCGAGGCCGCGGTCCTCCGGTACTACCTCCAGCTCGACACCCGCGAGGTCGCCGCCGCGCTCAAGGTGAACGAGGGGACCGTCAAGAGCACGTTGTTCCGAGCGCGCGCCGCACTGGCGGACGCGCTCGGCGTCGAGGAACCGATCGAGATCGAGGGATCCGAGGAGGCGAACCACCGTGGCACTCGATGAGCGCATGCACCGCGAGCTCGAACGCGCCGGCCGCCCCGCCGACCCCACCGGCGTCTACGAGGAGCTGATCCGCCGTCGCGAACGCCGCCGGTTGGTCCGACGAGGGCAACAGACTGCCCTGGCGATCGTGGTCGTCACGGGCGTGATCGG
>DASUTU010000113.1:0-7054 GCA_036374435.1 Actinomycetota bacterium
GCGCTCGTCGCGGACGAGGACGTCGAGGTCGTCGACGTCAGGTTCTGCGACCTGCCCGGCCTGATGCAGCACTTCTCGATGCCGGCCTCGCAGCTCACGGCCGAGGTGTTCGACGAGGGTGTCGGGTTCGACGGCTCGTCGATCCGCGGGTTCCAGGAGATCCAGGAGTCGGACATGCTCCTGGTTCCCGACGCCGACACCGCGTACCTCGACCCGTTCACGGCGCACCCCACGCTGAACCTGAACTGCTTCGTCAAGGACCCCGTGACCGGCGAGATGTACACACGCGACCCCCGCTACATCGCCCGCAAGGCCGAGCTGTACCTGAAGCAGACCGGTATCGCCGACATCTCGTATTGGGGACCGGAGTGCGAGTTCTACATCTTCGATTCGATCCGCTTCGACCAGAACCAGCACGAGGGCTACTACCACATCGACGCGATCGAAGGCGTGTGGAACTCGGGGCGCGAGCGCGAGATCTCGGGTGACCCCAACCTCGGTTACAAACCCCGCTACAAGGAGGGGTACTTCCCCCTGCCGCCGATGGACCACTACCAGGACCTGCGGACGGCGATGGTGCTGAACCTGGAGAAGGTGGGCATCAAGATCGAGGTCCATCACCACGAGGTCGGAACGGCGGGCCAGGCCGAGATCGACATGCGCTACGACACGTTGCTGACGACCGCGGACAACGTCATGAAGTACAAGTACGTGGTCAAGAACACGGCGCGTTGGGCCGGCAAGACCGTGACGTTCATGCCCAAGCCCATCTTCATGGACAACGGCTCGGGCATGCACACGCACCAGAGCCTCTGGAAGGAAGACGAGAACCTCTTCTGGGACGAGGTCGGCTACGCGGGCATCAGCGACACCGCCCGCTGGTACATCGGAGGGCTGATCGAGCATGCGCCGAGCCTTCTGGCCTTCACCAACCCGACGACCAACTCGTACCGGCGGCTGGTTCCCGGGTACGAGGCGCCGATCAACCTGGTCTACTCCCAGCGGAACCGGTCGGCGTGCGTCCGGATCCCGCAGTACTTCAAGAACCCGGGCGCGAAGCGGCTCGAGTTCCGTACACCCGACCCCTCGTGCAACCCGTACCTGGCGTTCTCGGCCATGCTGATGGCGGGGCTCGACGGCATCAAGAACAAGACCGAGCCGCCGGAGCCGATCGACAAGGACCTGTACGACCTGCCGCCCGAGGAGAAGGCGGCCGTGCGCCAGGTCCCCGGCTCGCTCGAGGAGGTGCTCGACGCGCTCGAGGCCGACCACCAGTTCCTGCTCGAGGGCGGCGTGTTCACGCAGGACGTGATCGACACCTGGATCGAATACAAGCGCCTGCGCGAGCTCGACCAGGTCCGGCTGCGCCCTCACCCCTGGGAGTTCAGCCTCTACTACGACCTGTAGGAGCCGGACGTTCTGTTCGCGGGGGCCGGCCCGCGGGCCGGCTCCCGTCGTTGCCGCCGTACGCTGGTCGCTCGACGGAGTCCGGGAGGCCACATGTCGTCACACCGCCCGGTTGGCGAAACGCGCATCGCTCTCACGGTGAAGGACTACGACGCATCGCTCCGGTTCTGGCGGGACGCGCTCGGCCTGGCGGTGGTGGAGCAATGGGAGGGGCCGTCGGGACGAGGCTCCGTCCTCGACGCGGGGCGCGCCACGATCGAGGTGCTGTCGGCCGGACAGGCCGACCACGTGGAGGAGATCGAGGCCGGAGGGCGTGCGCCGGATCCGGTCCGCCTGGCCTTGGAGGTCGAGGACTCGGAGGCCACGGCCGCCGCGTTGGTGGCGGCCGGCGCGACCCCGGTCGCCGGTGCCGTGACGACGCCCTGGTCGCATCGCAACGTCCGCGTCCGGGCGCCGAACGGGATCCAGCTCACGTTGTTCACGGTGCTCGACACTGCCGTTGGCCGGCGGCCGCGGCGCTCGGGTTGACGAGCCGGCTCGTCCGCAGACTCCGCAGGTCCGAGGGGAGGGGACTCGCGGCCCGCATCCGACGGATCACGACGGTGGTGTTCACGGTGGTGGCGTCGACGCTCCTCGCCGGATGTGCGGGCGGGACGGATGCCCCGGCGACGCGAACACCGTCGCCGCCGGTCGCCGAGCCGACGCCGGAGGTCACGGAGCCCGCCGAGGAGGCGACCACCGTCCCACTGGGAGGGTTCCCGGCCGGGAACCCTCTCGAGCCGTGGCGATACACGTCGCACGCGGGCTTCGACGCGCCCTTCGCGATCGACCTCGGGCCTGGGTGGCGGAGCATCCGGGACGACGCCCTGGGCGTCATCTCGTGCTGGACGTCGGCGAGCGCTTGCTCCTCGTCTACGTCGAGGCGCCGCCCGCCCGCTTCGACGCCTTCGCCGAACAGGCCGGGGAAGCCCTGGCGACGCTGACGTTCGCGGATGCCGGCCCGTAGGGTCCGGTCGTGGCCTCCCGGCTCGTGAGGGTGTCGCCGATCGACCTGGCGCTGACGCTCGGGCCGATGTGGCGCGGGAACGGCGATCCCACCATGCGCGTCGAACGCCGGCTGGTCGAACGAGCCTCCCGCACGCCCGAGGGACCGGTCGCGGCGCGGTTCGTCGAGGTCGACGGCGGGATCGAGGTCGAGGCGTGGGGGCCGGGGGCGTCCTGGCTGCTCGAGCACGCGCCCTCGTGGTGTGGTGCGCTCGATGCCGTCGATGGATTCCACCCGACGCCGGGGCCGGTCCGCGAGATCCACCGCCGCCATGCCGGGCTCCGGATCCCGCGCACCGGCCTGGTCACCGAACGGCTGATCCCGGTGATCCTCGAGCAGAAGGTGACGAGCATCGAGGCGCGCCGGGCCTACCGCCGGCTCGCCACGGCCCTGGCCGAGCCGGCGCCGGGGCCGCTCGGTCTCACGCTGCCACCCGATCCCGCCCGGGTGGCGGCGCTGCCCTCGTATACGTTCCACCCGTTCGGCGTCGAGGCGCGCCGGGCGCACGTCCTTCGCGAGGTTGGCCGCCGTGCGGCCTGGGTCGATGCGGCGGCGGATCTCCGCCTCGAGGAGGCAACGAGGCGGCTCCGGTTTCTCCGCGGGATCGGACCCTGGACGGTGGCCGAGGTGGCCAGGACCGCGCTCGGCGACGCCGATGCGGTCTCGGTGGGCGACTACCACATGCCGAACATCGTCTCGTGGGCGCTCGCCCGCGAGCCTCGTGGTTCGGACGAGCGGATGCTCGAGCTGCTCGAGCCCTATCGGCCCCACCGCGGCCGCGTGTACGTGCTGCTGAAGTCGAGCGGGATCCGAGCCCCGGCGTACGGCCCGCGGAACGAGCCGGCGGCGATCGACCGGATCTGACGAGGTCAGCCCTCTTCGTAGAAGACCCGCTCCATGGCCCGGCGGCAGCGGCGCGTCACCCGACGGTATTCCTCGAGGAACGACTGCCGCGGATACTCCTCGAAGCCGAGCCGGCGGGCCAACGCGAGCTGCCCCTCGGCCGTCGCCGGGATGGCCTCGGCGTGGACGCGCCGATCCACCTCGAGGGCGTTCTTCACGTCGGACAGGAACACGAACGCCTCGCCGAGCGCGAGGGCGGACGAGTCCTCGATCAGCCGGAGCTCGGCCAGCGCCTCGATGGCCTCGAGCGTCCGCGGCGTCCGGACCTCGGGGTGGGCGCCCCCGTGCCGCATCACCGAGAGCTCCACGGCGAACTGGACGTCGGCGAGCGACCCGTACCCGAGCTTGAAGTGGAACCGCGTGGCCTCGGGCGGCCGGACGCGCTCGCGCTCGATCCGCTCGCGCATCTTGCGGATCTCGCCGACGCGTTCGATCGGCAGGTACTCGGGATAGGCGAAGTCGGCGGCGAACGAGCAGAACCGCCGCCCGAGCGCCTCGTTCCCGGCGACGAACCGGGCGCGGGTGAGCGCCTGGAACTCCCACGTCTGCGCGTAGCGCTCCCAGTATTCGAGGTAGGCGGCGAACGACTTGGCGAGGGGTCCGCTGCGACCCTCGGGACGCAGGTCCGCGTCGGGCTCCCAGCCCCGGTCGCGGACGCCGGCCAGGACGCGTTCGGCGACCTCGGCCCCCCGGCGGAACTCCTCCGCGCCCTCCCCCTCGTAGACGAAGACGAGGTCGAGGTCGGAGGCGAAGTTCAGCTCCGACGCCCCCAGCTTGCCGAGGCCGATCGCGGCGAACGGCAGGTCCGGCCGCGCCCCCTCGACCGCCTCGCGCACGACGCCCTCGGCGATCGACGTGATGGCGAGCCCGAGCTCCTTCGGCCGCAGCTCGCGGCCGGCATAGCGGGCGACCACACCCACCAGCGCGCCGTCCGCGTCGGGTGGCTCGCCGCCGTCCCGGAGCCCGTGCACGCGGGCGGGATCCGAGATCAGCAGATCGGCGCCGAACGAGCTGCTCGCGACGAGGTGACCCAGCCGGCGCGCCGCTCCCGGGTCCCCGGCCAGGACGTCGGCGAGCTCCCGGTCGTCGCCGATGGCCGAAGCCACGCGCTCCAGCCGGATGAGTCCCGCGTCGGGCACCGCGGCCAGCGCGAGCGCCGGCGCCATCACCGGGAACAGGTGCTCCAGGACCTTGCCGAGCCGGGTCGAGGGATCCACCAGACGGTCGAGCACCTCGAAGGCCTCGGTCGGACGACGGAACCCCAGGCCGGCCAGCAACTCCTCGGTGGCCGTCCGGTCCACGCCGGGACGAGGCGCCTTCGGCCCGGCGAACGCCTCGAGCAGCGGTCGGTAGAACAGGCGCTCGTGCAGGCCGCGCACGAGCGATGTCTGGCGGTCGTATTCGGCCTGCAGACCGTCCGCTCCGTCGAGGCCGAGCGACCTGGCCAGCGTGGTCCTGGCCGCGCGGTCGGCTGGAAGCTCATGCGTCTGGAGGTCTCGGACGATCTGGAGCCGGTGCTCGAGCGTCCGCAGGAACCGATAGGCGTGGGCCAGCGCGGCCGCGTCCTCCTCGGCCACGTACCCCTCCTCGGCGAGGACGGCCAGGGCGGCGAGCGTGTTCGGCGAGCGGAGGCGCTCGTCCCGGCGCCCGTGAACGATCTGCAGGAGCTGGACGGCGAACTCGACGTCGCGGATCCCGCCCCACCCCCGCTTGACCTCGGTGGCCGCCTTGCCGCGGGCCCGCACGTACTCCTCGAGGCGCACCTTCACCTGCCGGACCTCGTCGATCGCGCTCGGTGCGAGCTCGGCCGGGTAGACGATCGGCGTCATCCCCTCGACGAACCGCGCCCCGAGCTCGAGATCGCCGGCCACGGGGCGCGCCTTGATCAGGGCCTGGCGCTCCCAGGTGGCCGCCTGGGAGGCGTAGTGCTCGATCATCGCCTCGAGCGATCGCGACAGCGCTCCGCCGCGTCCGCCGGGCCGAAGCGTCGGATCCACCCGGAGGGCGATGCCTTCGGCCGTGGGTTCGGACAGGAGCCGGATCAACGCGGCGGCCGCGCGGACGGCCGGGCCCTCGCTGCGTGGACCCGGCTCGACGTGGACGAAGACCACGTCCACGTCGGAGGCGTAGTTGAGCTCGCCCCCGCCCAGCTTCCCGAGCCCGACCACGGCCAGGCCGCCGGCGCCGGCCGCCGAGCTCGCCCCGTCCAGGCACGCTTCCGCGACCGCCGAGATCTCGGCGACCACGTCCTCTAGCGGCGCGCCGCCGAGATCGCGGGCCGCCACCCTCAGCATGGCCCGGCGACGAAAGCGCCGCAGCCCGTCCGCGGCGCCCAGCCGCGCCGTGTCCGCCTCGAGCTCGGCGTCGAGCTCCGAACGCGAGCGCACGCGCAGGTCCACCAGCGCGGCCGTCTCCTCCGGGTTCGCCACCAGGAAGTCCGAAGCGGCGGTGGAGAACCCGAGCAGGCGGATCGCGACGGGCAGGATGTCCTCGCGGGACAGGACCTCGCGCGCCGACGGATCCTCCCCCACGCGCGAAAGCGCCACGCGGGCGAGCTCGGGGTCGGGGGCGTCGGCCAGGGTCCGCCCGAGGACCTCCGGCGTCAACATCGAGGGACCCGGGCCGGTCACGGCTCGATTATCCAGGAGCCCTCCTCCGCGGCGAGGCAGAGTTAACGGACCCGTAACGAAGGACCTCCGCCCGGCGATAGGCTCGGGCCGTGGCGCTCTCCAACGAAGCCGAGTTCGTGCTGCGGACGATCGAGGAGCGCGGCATCCGGTTCGTCCGCCTGTGGTTCACCGACGTCCTCGGGTTCCTGAAGGCGTTCACGATCACCTCGCAGGAGCTCGAGGGCGCCTTCGCGGAAGGCATGGGGTTCGACGGCTCCTCCATCGACGGGTTCAGCCGCATCCAGGAGTCCGACATGGTGGCCGTCCCCGACCCCTCGACCTTCCAGCTCATCCCGTGGAAGACCGAGGCGCAGGTGGCCCGGATGTTCTGCGACGTCTACAACCCCGACGGCACCCCGTTCGAGGGCGACCCGCGTCACGTGCTGAAGCGCCAGCTCGAACGCGCCACCGAGCTCGGCTACACCTTCTACGTCGGGCCCGAGCTCGAGTACTTCTACTTCCGTTCGCTGGAGGACCCGGCGTTCCTGGACCGCAGCGGTTACTTCGACGAGACGCCGCTCGACGTCGCCACGGACTGGCGCAAGCGCACCGTCTCCTATCTGGAGTCGATGGGCATCCCGGTCGAATACGTCCACCACGAGGTCGCGCCGAGCCAGCACGAGATCGACCTCCGCTACGCCGACGCGTTGACCATGGCCGACAGCGTGATGACCTACCGCATCACGGTGAAGGAGGTCGCGCAGGAGTTCGGCATCTACGCGACCTTCATGCCGAAGCCCGTGATGGGCGTGAACGGGAGCGGCATGCACACCCACCAGTCCCTGTTCGCCGGCGACCGCAACGCCTTCTTCGAGGAGGGCGACGAATACCACCTGTCGAAGACGGCCAAACGCTACATCGCTGGCATCCTGACGCACGCGCCCGCGATCACGCTCGTCACGAACCAGTGGGTGAACTCCTACAAACGCCTCGTCCCCGGCTACGAGGCGCCGGTCTACGTGTGCTGGGCGCGGCGGAACCGCTCGGCGCTCGTCCGCGTCCCGCAGTACAAGCCGGGCAAGGAGGAGGC
>DASUTU010000114.1:0-4784 GCA_036374435.1 Actinomycetota bacterium
GAGGTGACTGGTGGACGAACAAGGGCTCGCCGTACGGCTGGTCGGCATCACGAAGACCTTCCCCGGCGTCGTCGCCAACGACGACATCAACCTCGCCGTGCGCCCGGGCGGGATCCACGCCATCGTGGGCGAGAACGGCGCAGGCAAGTCCACGTTGATGAAGATCCTGTACGGCATGCAACGCCCCGATCGCGGGACCATCGAGATCGAGGGTCGCGGGGTCCACCTCCGCTCCCCGAAGGACGCGATCGCCGCCGGGATCGGCATGGTCCACCAGCACTTCATGCTGGCCGACAACCTCACCGTCCTGGAGAACATCGTGCTGGGCTCGGAGCCCGCCCGCGGGGGCATGCTGGACTTCGAGCAGGCCCGGACCCGGATCCGGGAGCTCTCGGGCGCCTACGGGATGCCGCTGGACCCGGACCGCCTGGTCGAGGACCTCGCGGTCGGAGAGCGCCAGCGGGTCGAGATCGTGAAGGTGCTCTACCGGGGAGCCCGGATCCTGATCCTGGACGAGCCCACGGCCGTGCTGGTCCCCCAGGAGGTCGAGGAGCTGTTCCGCAACCTCCGCGAGCTGGCCGGCCAGGGCGTCACGGTGATCTTCATCTCCCACAAGCTGGACGAGGTCCTCGCGATCGCGGACGCCATCACGGTGATCCGGGCCGGGCGCACCGTGGCGACGGTCCTTCCCCGGGACGTGGACGCGCACCAGCTCGCCGAGCTGATGGTGGGGAGCGAGCTCCCCACGCCCGAGACCCGGGAATCCACGGTGACCGAGGACGTGATGCTCTCGGTCCAGGCCCTCGGGGTCCAGGCCGGGGAACGCTGGGTCCTCCAGGACGTCTCGTTCCGGATCCGGCGCGGCGAGATCGTCGGCATCGCCGGCGTGGAGGGCAACGGCCAGAGCGAGCTCGTCGAGGCGCTCATCGGCCTGCGCGTCCCCTCGACGGGGACCGTCGAGCTGAACGGCGTGGACATCGCGACCTGGCCGACCCGGCAACGCCACGAGGCCGGCCTGGCCTACATCCCCGAGGACCGGCACGTCCGGGGGCTGCTGCTGCCGTCGCCGCTGTGGGAGAACACGATGCTCGGCCACCAGACGAGGGCGCCGATGATCAGGGGCCCGTGGGTCGACCGGCGAGGGGCGAAAGGACGCGCCAGCGAGGTGATCGAGCGCTACAACGTCATGGCGCCGGGGACCGGCACCGCCGCCCTCGCGCTTTCCGGCGGCAACCAGCAGAAGCTGATCGTCGGCCGCGAGATGGTGGCCGGCCCGAAGATGTTGATCGCGGCCCACCCGACCCGCGGCATCGACGTCGGGGCGCAGGCGGCGGTGTGGGAGAAGATCCGGGAGGCCCGCGCGGCGGGCCTGGCCTTCCTGCTCGTCTCGGCGGACCTGGAGGAGCTGATCGGGCTCTCGGACACGCTGTTGGTCATCCTCCGCGGTCGGATCGTGGCCGAGCTCGACCCGGCCACGGTCACCCCGGAGGAGCTCGGCTCGTACATGACCGGGGCGCGGGAGGCGAGGAGCGCGTGACCAAGCTCCGGATCCGCCTGTTGTGGCTGCTCGTGCCGGCCTCGGCCATCGTGCTCGCGTTCGCCGTGTCCTCGATCGCGCTGCTGGCGATCGGCGAGGACCCGCTCGCGGCCTTCCGGTCGATGTTCGAATACGGGAGCCGCAGCAACTCCCTGGTCTCGATGGTGAACCGGGCCGTCCCGCTCTACGTCGCCGGCCTCGCGGTCGCGGTCGGCTTCAAGATGAACCTGTTCAACATCGGCGTGGAGGGCCAGTACCGGATTGCGGCCCTGCTGTCCGCGGCCGTAGGCGCGGCGCTCACGCTTCCGGCTCCCCTCCACATCGCGCTGATCATCGTCGTGGCGATGCTCGTCGGCGCGGGATGGGCGGGGATCGCGGGGGTCCTGAAGGTCAAACGCGGCGTGCACGAGGTCGTCTCGACGATCATGCTCAACTTCATCGCCACGGGGATCGGGGCGTACCTGCTCGCGAACTATCTGCGCAAGCCGCAGCCCGAAGGCAGCGTCGATCTCATCATCGCCACCCGCCAGATTCCGGAGTCGGGCCAGCTTCCGCCACTCACGAGGGTCGGCGGGATCGAGATGCACTCGTTCGTCGTGTTCGCCGTGGTGCTCGGCATCGTGGTGTACCTGCTGATCTGGCGGACGCGGTTCGGGTACGACCTGCGGGCCACTGGCATCAACCCCGGGGCGGCGGAGGCGTCGGGCGTCGACCCGCGGCGGATGATCATCACGACGATGCTGCTCTCGGGCGGGATCGCCGGCCTGATCGGCATGAGCGACCTGTTCGGCTTCTTCCACGCGTACACGCTCGACTTCCCGACCGGCCTCGGATTCGACGGGATCGCGGTGGCCCTGGTGGGCTTGAACCATCCGATCGGGGTCGCGGTGGCCGCCCTGCTGTTCGGGTGGGTGGACCGCGCGGCGCAGATCCTGGACCTCGAAGGGATCCCGAAGGAGGTCATCGTCATCACGAAGGGCGTGATCATCCTGTCGGTCGTCGTCGCCTACGAGGTGGTGCGCCGCGTCGTGCTGGCGCAGGAGGTCAAGGCCGCAGCGGCCGCGACCCGCCGCCTGGAGACAGAGGAGGAGCTGGCAGCGGTATGAGCTGGGGCGGACCGGAGACGACCGTCGGAACGCCGCCCGAGGTCACGCGGGGGCGCCGGCTGGACACGCGCAGGATCCTGTTGTTGCTCGGTGCGATCCTCCTGCTCGTCTCGACCGTGCGCGTGGTCACCGGCGCGAACGACCTGACCTCCGCCGGCACGTTCAGCGCCTCGCTCCGATTGGCGGTACCGATCCTGCTGGCTGGGCTGGGCGGCCTGTACGCGGAGCGGACCGGGGTGGTGAATATTGGGCTCGAGGGCATGATGATCCTCGGAACCTGGTTTGGGGCCTGGGGCGCCCTCGAGTTCGGCGTTTGGTGGGGTCTGGTGATCGGGATCGCCGGCGGCGCAGTCGGTGGGCTGGTCCACGCGGTGGCCAGCATCACGTTCGGCATCAACCAGATCGTCTCCGGCGTGGCCATCAACATCATCGCGGCGGGCGTCGCCCGGTTCCTCTCGGTGATCGCGTTCACCGGAGCCGGGGGCGGCGCCACCCAGTCGCCGCAGATCCCTACCGAGCTCCCTCGGTTCACGCTTCCCCTCCTGTCGGGCGGCGACCTGTTCGGCTGGCAGTCGCCGGACCCGCTCGGATGGATCGCCCGGCAGCGGTGGTGGATGGTGAGCGACCTCGGGGCGCTGGCGAAGGGATTCACGTCGAACCTGTCACTGATCACCGCAATCACGCTGTTGCTCGTGCCGCTCACCTACCTCTTCCTGTGGCGCACGAGGCTGGGGTTGCGGATGCGGTCGGCCGGCGAGAACCCGGTGGCGGCCGAGTCACTCGGCGTGCGAGTCTACACGGTGAAGTACATCGGGGTCGTCATCTCCGGAGCCCTGGCCGGTCTGGCCGGCGCGTTCCTCGTGTTCGAGGCCGCCGGCATCTACCGCGAGGGCCAGACGGCGGGCCGGGGTTTCCTCGGACTCGCGGCCATGATCTTCGGGAACTGGCGGCCGACCGGTGTCGCATCGGCCGCCGGGCTGTTCGGCTTCGCCGACGCGTTGAAGCTCCGGTCGAACGAGGCCGTGCACGCACTTCTGCTCCTCGCGGCGGTCGCCCTCGTCGGGCTGGGCATCTGGTACGTGTGGAAGCGCCGCCTCGGGTTCGTCGCGGTCGCGATCGCGATCAGCGCGCTCGTCTTCGTGTGGTATGGCGTCACCGAAACGGTCGCCCGCGAGCTGGTCTTCATCACGCCGTACGTTGCGACGCTCCTCGTGCTCGCCGTGGCGTCGCAGCGCCTGCGCATGCCGGCGGCCGACGGCCTGCCCTACCGCCGCGGCCAGGAGTGAGCCCTCAGTAGGCGCCGGGCTCGGCCGTGCCGGCCCCGGTCGCGATCGCGACGCTCGCCGAGGACCCCAGCAGCTCGGCGCCGGCGTCGATCAGGGCCCGGGCAGCCTCGGCGGTCCGGATGCCGCCCGAGGCCTTTACGCGGACCCGGCCGGCCGCGAGCGCGTGGAGCCTGGCGACCAGCTCCGGAGTGGCGTCGCCGCCGCCGAACCCGCTCGAGTTCTTGATCCAGGCCACGCCGGCGTCGACGCAGAGCTCCACCGCGCGCTCCACCTCGCCGTCGGAGAGCAGCCCGGCCTCGAGCATGGCCTTGACCGGCGCGCCGTCGGCGGCGGCGACAACGGCGGCCACGTGGTCGCGGTAGTCCGCCTCCATCCCCGACCGCAGCCACCCCGGGCGCGTCATGACGTCGATCTGCTCGGCGCCGAGGCTCCGGACCTCGAGGGCGGCCGCGGCCACCGACGCCGTGGTCCCGCCCCCCATGGGGAAGTCGAGCGCCGTACAGACCTGGACCGACGATCCTCGGAGGACGTCGACGGCGAGCGGGACCCAGATCGGGTTCACCATCGCCCCGTCGAACCCGTGCTCCAGGCATTCGGCCAGCAGGCGCTCGATGTCGGCCCGCGTGGCCTCGGGCCGGACGTTCGTGTGCTGGAGACGGGGCGCGAGCTCGGAGCTCATGCCGGGACCTCCTCCCGAAGCTGCTCCATCGTGGGCAGCCCGTCGACGACCCCGAGCCGCGTCACGCAGAACGCGCCGGCCCGCAGGCCGAGCTCGATCGCGCCCTCGAGGGGCATCCCCTCAGCCAGCCCCGCCACCAGGCCGGCGTTGAACGCGTCGCCCGCACCGGTCGTGTC
>DASUTU010000115.1:0-63665 GCA_036374435.1 Actinomycetota bacterium
ATGGAGCCGTCTCTGCTCCTGTGCATCGGACGGCCGCGGACCATGCTTGAGAAACCGCCATCCGGCCTCGGTCGAACGGCCGAGCCCCGGCACGCGTGGACCTCTCGGGAACCTCGCGCCTCGTGTGACCTCCGTCACGGCAGAGCGTGTCGGAAGTCCTTAGGCTCGAACACATGTTCGGGGGTGTCACATGAGCGAGCTTCGCTCCGTGGTGGACCAGCTCCGGTCCGAGGTCCTGGCCACCCTGCCCGATGCCCGGCTGGAGGAGGACTTCGCCGAGCTGCACCGGGTGGTGCAGCAGCTGGAGTCCGAGCGCCTCCGGCGGCTGGCCGAGCTGGAGCGCCGGAAGCTATTCGGCGGTTTCGGTGACGTGGATCCAACCGCCCGGATCCTCCGTGACCTCCGTCAGCTCGGCCAGCGCGGCGGCGGACATCACGTCCAGGGGGGCGGGTTGGGCCGTCCAGACCTCGAACGACAGAGCGGCCTGCTCCAGCAGCAACCCGAGCCCCCCGAACGCGGTCCCGCCCGCAGCCTTCGCGGCTGCCTGCAGCGGAGTCTCTCGAGGTCGGTACAGCAGGTCGATCGCGAGCACCCCGGGTCCGAGCGCCGGCAGCGGCAACTCTTCGCCGCGGGCGCCGAGCGGCGTGGCGTTGACGATCAGATCGGCCGGCGCCTTGGCCGCGTGTTCGAAGGCGACCACCGACACCGCGGCGTCGAACCCGTCGAGCGTGTGCAGGAGCGCCTGGGCTCGGGAGGGGTCGCGGAGCGCGACGGTGAGCTGCTCGAGCCCACCGCGGGCCAGCGCCAGAGCGCTCGCCCGCGCCGCTCCTCCGGCGCCGAACAGCAGTGCCCGACGCCCGGCTGGATCGAATCCCGCATCGCGGCGGACGAACCGGTCGAACCCCGGGGCGTCGGTGTTGTGGCCCGAGAGTCCATCGGGCCCGACCACGAGGGTGTTGACGGCCTGGAGCCGACGCGCGTCTTCGGTGAGGTCGTCCACGAGGTCGGCCACCTCGGTCTTGTGGGGCATCGTCACGTTCGCCCCGGCGAAACCGAGGGCGCCGAGGCCCGCCAGCGCCTCCGGGACCCGGCCGGGCGGCACCGGCAGCGCGACGTAGATCCAGTCCAGGTCCAGCGCCGCGAAGGCCGCGTTGTGGATGGCCGGGGAGAGGCTGTGGGCGACGGGCCACCCCATGACGCCAACCACGTGGGTGGGCCCGCGCGCCAGGGCGCGAGGGTCACTCATCACATTTCGCGCGGTTGGCAGCGTGGTCGGCCTCGGTCACGCCGAACTCGTGCCGGCCGTCTTCCCCGCAGAGCACGTAGTAGAAGAACTCCGTGTCGGCCGGCTCCAGCGCGGCGAGCAACGAGGCCGCGCCCGGGCTGGCGATCGGCGTGGGCGGGAGTCCGGCGTGGATGCGGGTGTTGTACGGACTGTCGAATTCGAGGTCCGAAGAGGACAACTGTCCGTCCGGGGTGGGGTCGTCGTACAGCAGCGTGGCGTCGATCCCCAGCACCATGCCCTCATCCAGGCGGTTGTAGATCACGCCTGCGATCAGCGCCCGTTCCTCCTCCAGCGCCGCCTCCTTCTCGATCATCGAGGCGATGACGACCACCTCGTACGGCGTGACCCCGAGCTCCTCGGCCTTGTCCCACGGAAGCGTGTCGGCGACCGTCCCGAACTGCTCCAGCAACCGGTCGATCACGCGGGCCGCGTTCGTCCGGTCCTCGACGAACTGGTAGGTCTCCGGAAACAGGAACCCCTCGAGGCTCGTGGCGTCCTCCGGCAGGTAGGGCGGCAGGGCGCGGCCGCCACTCTCTGCCTCGCGCAGGAACCGCTCCGGCCGGATCCCCAGGACCTCCTCCGCCCGCTCGGCGATCTGCGTCAGCCGGAACCCCTCGGGGATGGTCAGCCGAACGGTCGGAATCGGGTCCGGCGGCGCGGTCAGGGTCGCGAACACCTCGTCGGGCGTCATGTTCGTGGTCAGGTCGAAGGTCCCGGACCGGAGCTCGCTCTCGAGCCCGCTTCGCCGGAGCAGCCACTTCGACACGAGGCCGCACCGCACCACTTCCTGCTCGTGGAGGGCATCGACGATCTCGGAGCCGCCGGCGCCCTCGGCGACCTCGAACGCGACCGGCTGTCGAGGGCCCGAGGCGCCCTGGCACCAGTCGTAGTAGCGGACGGCAGCCAGCCCGGCCCCCAGCAGGAGCAGCACCAGCAAGAAGCCGATCCGCACTCCCCAGCTGCCTCGACGCGCTCGGTGACGGCCGGGAGGGGTCTCGTCGGTGCGGGCGGACGCCGTGTCCTGCATCGGCCACGGAGCATACCTGCGGAGCCGAATCCAACGCCTCGCGGGACGGACGCGGCCGCCGATCGCGTCTCGCCCGTCACGCCCGCGACGCGTCGAGCCAGGACTGCAGGATCACCGCCGCCGCCGAGCGGTCCACGGCGCGACGGCGGCCGCGGCCCGTGGCCCCGGCCTCCCGGAGCGACCGTTCGGCCTCGACGGTGGACAGGCGTTCGTCGTGGAGCTCCACGGGCACCTCGAGGAACCCGCGCAACGCGTCGGCGAACCGTTCGGCATGATGTGCCCGCTCCCCCGCCTCGCCCGAGAGCAGCAGCGGGTGGCCGACCACGACCAGCGTCACGCCGTGCTCGCGCACCAAGCCGGCGATGGCCTTGACGTCCGCCGGCGCCCCGGTGCGGACGGTGCCGAGCGGAACCGCCAGCCGGCGGTCGTCGTCGGAGATCGCCACCCCGATCCTGGCGTCCCCGAGGTCGAGGCCGAGGACGCGGCCCGGCTTGGTCACGGGCGGTCGAGGAGCTCCCGAAGGCGCGGCTCGATCGCCTCGAGCGCCTGCCCGGTGGCCTCGCCCTTCGGCCCCCCCGAGATGCCAAGCCCGGGTTTGCCGCCTTTGCCGCCGCCGACGAGCTGCGCCGCCGGCGCCAGCAGCTCCTGGGCCGTGACGCCGCGGTCCTGGAGGTTCTTCGAGCACGCCGCAACGAGCAGCGCTTTCCCGCCCTCGCCGCTGCCCAGGACCACCGCGGCTCCCTGGCCGTTCTCGAGCCGGTTCACCACGTCCTGGGCGAGCGCCCGCAGCGCGTCCGCCGCCAGGTCCTCGCGCCGGGTCACCAGCCGCGCCCCCGCCACCTCGCGTGCATCCGCCGCGATCTCCGCCGCCCGTTCGCGCTGGCGTTCCCGGTCCTTCTTGCCCTGATCGCTCTCGAGACGCTTGACCCGCTCCACCAGCTGACGAACCCGCTCGGCCGCCGCCTTCGGCTCGGTGCCGAGCTCCTCGGCGACGGCCCGGAGCCACTCGCGCTCCAGATTGATCTCGCGCAGCGCGTCGGGGCCCACCACGGCCTCGACGCGGCGCATGCCGGCGCCGATCGATCCCTCGTGCAGGATCCGGACCACCCCGATGTGGCCGGTGTGGTGGACGTGGGTCCCCCCGCAGAGCTCGACCGAGTAGTCCCCGACCTCGACCACGCGGACGAAGTCGCCGTATTTCTCGCCGAACAGGGCGATCGCGCCCTGGTTCTTCGCCTCCTCGAAGGTCGTCTCGTAGATCGTGATCTGGTCGTCGGCCGACGTCTTGGCGTTCGCGATCTCCTCGGCCTGCTCCAGCGCGTCCCACCCCACCGCCGAGTGGTGCGGGAAGTCGAACCGGAGCCGGCCGGGCGCGACCAGCGATCCGGCCTGGCGAGCGTGCTCGCCCAGCAGGTGCTTCAGGGTCCAGTGGAGGATGTGCGTCGCCGTGTGGGCGCGCGCCGTCGCCTCTCGGCGGTTCGGGTCGACCTCGCCCCGGACGGTCTCGCCCTCCCGGATCTCGCCCGAGTCCACGACGCCCGTGTGCACGATCACGTCTCCCGGGCCGAACAGGGTGTCGGTCACCCGCACGATCCCGCCCGGCGCCTGAACGATGCCCTGGTCCCCGATCTGCCCGCCGGCCTCGGCGTAGAACGGCGTCCGGTCCAGCACGAACCGGATCTCGCCTCCCTCCTGGGCCACCGGGGCCCGGCCGCGTTCGTCCAGGAGCGCGAGCACGGTGCTCTCTGCGTCGAGCGCCTCGTACCCGACGAATTCCGTCCTTCCGGCCTCGCCGGCCACCGAGACCAACTCCTCCTCGGCGCGGCCGCGCTTCGCGGCGCGTTTGGCGCGCTCGCGCTGCTCCGCCATCAACTCCTCGAAACGTTCCTCGTCGATCTCCAGGCCGGCGTCCTCGGCGAGCTCGCGCGTGAGCTCCTTCGGGAAGCCGAAGGTGTCGTGGAGCTTGAACACCACGTCGCCGGCGAGGTGCTTCGCCCCACCGACCTGCCCCACCTGTTCCTCGAACAGGGTCATGCCCTGCCGGAGCGTGCTCGCGAACCGCTCCTCCTCGGACATGACCACCTGTTCCACGTAGGCGCGGTTCTCCACGAGCTCGGGGTAGGCGTCGCCGAACATCTCGACGGTGCGTTCGATCAGCGGCGGCATCACCTCGCGCTCGATGCCGAGACGGCGGGCGTGGCTCACGACCCGCCGGAGCATGCGGCGCAGGACGTAGCCTCGACCTTCGTTCGACGGCTGCACGCCGTCCGCGACCAGGAACGCCGTGGCCCGGCCGTGTTCGGCGATCACCTTCAGCGAGACGTCGGTGCGCTCGTCCTGCCCGTGGCTCCGGCCCGCCAGCGACTCCGCGACCTCCAGCAGCGGCCGGAACAGATCGGTCTCGAAGACGTTGCCCACGTCCTGGAGAGCCACGGCCACCCGTTCGACGCTCGAGCCCGTGTCGATGTTCTTGGCCGGGAGCTCTCGCAGGATCGTCTCGTGTTCGTCCACCTCGTCCTGCATGAACACGTGGTTCCAGATCTCGAGATACCGCTCCTCGTCGACGTCGGGGCCGCCCTCGGCCCCGAATTTCGCTCCACGGTCGACGAAGATCTCCGAACAGGGACCGGCGGGACCGGCCGCGTGCGTCCACCAGTAGTTGTCTTCCTTACCGCGGCGGACGATGCGCTCTCGCGGGATGCCGATGTCCTGCCAGATATCGATCGTCTCGTCGTCGGTCTCGAACACCGACACCCACAGGCGGTCGCGCTCGATCCCGAAGACCTCGGTGACGAGCTCGAATCCCCAGCCGCACGACTCGCGCTTGAAGTAGTCGCCGAAGGAGAAGTTGCCCAGCATCTCGAACATCGACAGGTGCCGGGCGGTGTGGCCGACCAGGTCGATGTCCACGGTCCGGAAGCACTTCTGCACGGACGCCGCCCGTGGGAACGGGGCCGGCGTGTGCCCAAGGAAATAGGGGATGAATTGGTTCATCCCGGCGTTCGTGAGGAGCAACCCCGAGTCGGGCGACGGGATCAGGGAAGACGAAGGCACGACGCGGTGACCGCGCTCCTCGAAGAAGCGCAGGAACCTCTCGCGGATCCGGTGGCCCTCCATGGGAGGGTCAGTCTACGGGCGGCGAAGCTCCTCTTCCCGCTCCCGCATGGCCTCGCGGCCCTCGGCCAGGGACTCCGAGACCAGCTTGGCGAGATCCATCAGGCCGCCGCGAGCCTCGCGCGCCAGGGTCGCGGGCGCCACCTTGTTGGCCTGCCGCCTGGCGAACCGGGCCGTGAGGACGGCGCCGGCCACGCCGGCACCGAGCCCCGCGGCGAGCCAGAACAAGCGCCTCACTCGCCCGATGATCCCTTCTTGCCTTTGCCTTTGCCGAACCGGGTGGCGGCCTTCCGGAGTCCGGCCCCCATCGAGATGATCTTCACCAGTGGGGTGGCCGCCGCCTGCTCGACGAGCCGGGCGATCCGCGAGACTCGCTGGACGATCTCGCCGGCCGAGACGAGCATCCCGTCCACCCGGTCGAGCTCGCGGTTCGTGCGCTCCACGGAGCCCTTCACCTCGGTGAGCAGCGGGACGGTCTCCTCGCGGATGCCGTCGATGAGCATCTTGGTGCTCTCCAGCACCCGGAACGTGTTGATCAGCACGACGCACAGGAACAGGACCAGCAGTCCCCAGAACGCGGCCAGGATGATGAGGGCGACGTCCCCCCCGTCGAGCGCGGCGATCACGGCCATCGAGCGGTCTCCCTCAGGTCGGAGTCACGGGAAGCGGCATCATATCCGGCCTCCGGCCCCGGCCGACGACCACGATCAGGCTCCGCCCAGGCGCTCCGCGAGGTCTCGCATCGAGACCATCCCGACCACCCGGTCCCCCTCGACCACCGGCAGGTGCCGGAACGCGCCGAACAACATCTGGTCCAGGGCGTCCGCCGCGGTGGTCTCCGGGCCCACCGTCTGGGGGTCGCGCGACATCCAGCGGGTGACCGACGACACCCGGGCCAGATCCGCGCTCGCCGACCCTCCGAGCGCCCGCAGGATGTCGCGTTCGGTGAGGATGCCGACGAGCGAGCCTTCCTCCAGCACGAGGGCCGACCCGGCGCCGGCGATCGACATCACCCGCGCGGCCTCCGTCAACGTCGTGGACGGATCCACGGTGACCAGCTCGGTGCTCATGATGTCGCGGACGGTCGTCACGGCGTGGCACCCCCTTTCGGGTCGTCGGCCTCCTCCCCTTCGCCGGAGGGCTCGTAATACTGCGTCCCCTCGAACCGGACCGGGCGGTACTCCTGCTCGACATGGTGACCCGGGTAGTCGTGCGGGTATCTGTAGCCCTTGCCGTAGCCATGTTTGCGGAGCGCCGGGTGTCCGGGCTCGCGTAGGTGCAGCGGCACCGGATCGCTGGAGGCGGCGTCCTGCTTCGCCTTGCCGAGCGCGGCGACCACGCTGTTGGACTTCGGCGCCCGCGCCAGGTAGATCGCGGCCTCGGCCAGATTGAGCTGCGCCTCGGGGAGCCCCACGTATTCGACGGCCTGCGCGGCCGCCACCGCGACCAGCAACGCCCTGGGATCCGCCAGGCCGATGTCCTCGCTGGCGTGGACCACCATTCGCCGCGCGATGTACCGGGCGTCCTCCCCCGCCTCGATCATGCGGGCGAGCCAGAACAACGCCGCGTCCGGATCCGAGCCCCGGATGCTCTTGATGAACGCCGAGATCACGTCGTAGTGGGCGTCGCCCTGGCGGTCGTAGACCACGGCCTTCTTCTGCACCGCGTCGGCCGCGATGTCCCGCGTGATCGTGGTCGCCCCCGCGGACCCCGCCGCGAGGACCGACGCCTCGAGCCCGGTGAGCGCGACCCGGGCGTCCCCCCCGGCCACGTCCACGAGGTGGTCGAGCGCCTCGGCGGACACCTCGACCTCGGCCTTGCCCAGCCCGCGATCGTCGTCGGTCAACGCTCGCCGTAACAGCTCGCGGACCTCGTCGGCGCCGAGCGGCTCGAGGCGAAGCAGGAGGCATCGGGACAGCAGCGGCGTGACGAGCGAGAAGTACGGGTTCTCCGTGGTGGCGCCGATCAGCGTGATCGTTCCGTCCTCGACGGCCGGGAGCAGCACGTCCTGCTGCGCCTTCGACCACCGATGGACCTCGTCCACGAACAGGACCGTGCGGAACAAGCCGCCTTTGGCCTGCTGCATGACCTTGCGCGCGTCGGCCACGCCCGACGAGACCGCGGAGAGCTGCGTGAGCTCGGCCCCGACGGCGTCGGCCAGCAAGTAGGCGAGGGTGGTCTTCCCAGTTCCCGCCGGGCCCCACAGCAGCAACGACGGGAGGTGGCCGCCCTCGAGCAGGTTGGTGAGGGCGCGCCCCTGGCCGAGCAGGTGGGTCTGGCCGACGAACTCGTCGAACGTCTTCGGCCGCATCCGCGCCGCGAGCGGGATGTCCGCCATGGACACTCAGTCCTTGTAGCGGATGATCCGGTCGGGACGGATCCGCACGATCTCGCGCACCTGGCCCGGGGTGTACGAGTACCCGTGGCCGTCGTAGCGCCACGAGAGCTCGTCGATGTGGCGCTCGGCGTGTTCCCCCTCCTCGATGCCGACCACCGTGCCGGTGATCGAGACCCAGTCGAACCCGTCGCCCTCGTGCATCACCGCGATCGAGACCCTGGGGTTCGCCCGGACGTTGCGATCCTTCACCCGGCCGCGAGCCGTGTTCACCAGAACGTGGCCGTCGGCGGCATCGACCCAGGTGATCGTGGCGTGGGGCGAGCCGTCGAGGTTGAGCGTGACGAACGTGGCGAAGTTCGGGGACGTCAACATCTGGACGTCGCGCCCGGTCAGCTCGTCGGTCATGGGGACTCCTCCGGCCGAGCCACCACCGCGATCCCGAGCTCGGCGAGCTGGTCCGCCGACGCCGGCGAGGGAGCGCCCGTGAGCGGGTCCGCCCCGGACTGGGACTTCGGGAAGGCGGTGACGTCCCGCAGCGTCTCCTTGCCGGCCATGAGCATCACGATGCGGTCGATGCCCATGGCGATGCCGCCGTGGGGGGGGACGCCGTACCCGAACGCCGTGAGCAGATGGCCGAACTGCTCCCGGATCTCCTCCTCCGACAGGCCGAGGACCTCGAAGACGCGGTGCTGCACCTCGGGATCGTGGATCCGGATGCTCCCACCGCCGAGCTCGAACCCGTTCAACACCAGGTCGTACGCACGTGCCTTGGCCGTTCGCGGATCCAGGTCCTCGGTGAGCGGCGACGTGAACGGGTGGTGGTTCGAGACCCACTTCCCTTCGTCGTCGGACCAGTCGAACAGCGGCGGCTCCCGGTACCAGCAGAACCGCCACTCCCCTTCCGGGATCAGGCCCAGCCGGTCGGCCAAGTGCCGACGGAGGCCGTCGAGAGCGACGTTCACCCGGTCGGGCCGGTCGGCCACGATCAGGACGAGGTCGCCCGGCGCGGCGCCGGTCACCTTTCGCACGCCGTCGACCTCTTCGGTCGACAGGTGTTTCTCGACCGGCGACCGCACGCCGCCGTCTTCGACCGCGAGCCACACCAGCCCCGCGGCGCCGCGGGCCCGGACGACCTGGACCAGGTCGTCGAGCTCCTTGCGCGAGAGCTCGGCGCCGCCGCCGGGGGCCGCGAGGCCTTTCACGATCCCGCCGTCGTCGAGCGCGGACGCGAACGCGCGGAACCCCGTGCCGCGGAAGATCTCCCCCAGGTCGGCGAGCTCCATCCCGTAGCGCAGGTCCGGCTTGTCCGAGCCGAACCGGGCCAGCATCTCGTCGTACGGCATCCTCGGGAACGGTGTCGGAACGTCCTCGCCGTGGATCTCGCGGAGGATGCGGGCGTAGATCGGCTCGATCACGGCGAACACGTCGTCTTCGTCGACGAACGACATCTCCACGTCGAGCTGCGTGAACTCGAAGCTCCGGTCGGCCCGCGGCTGCTCGTCGCGGAGGCACCGGACGATCTGGTAGTAGCGGTCCTGGCCGGCCACCATCAGGAGCTGCTTGAGCTGCTGCGGCGACTGCGGGAGCGCGTAGAACGTCCCCGGCCACAGGCGGGACGGCACCAGGAAGTCGCGGGCGCCCTCCGGCGTGCTGCGGGTGAGGAACGGGGTCTCGACCTCGAGGAACCCTCGCGCCTCCATCTCCTCCCGGATGATCCGGTTGATCGTGTGCCGGAGACGAAGGACGTGGCTCATCTCGGGGCGGCGCAGGTCGAGGTACCGATACTTCAGCCGGAGCTCTTCGGAGGCCTCGATGCGATCCTCGACGGGGAACGGCGGCGTCTCGGCGACCGACAGGACCGTCACCTCGGCGACGGCGACCTCCACCCCTCCCGTCGGGAGCTCTGAGTTCACCGTGCCCTCGGGACGGCGCCGGACCTCGCCCACCACGCGGATCACCGATTCGGACTTGAGCCCCTGTGCCGCGGCGTGCGCCCCGGCGGCGTCCTCCGGGTGGAAGACCAGCTGCACCAGACCCTCCCGGTCCCGCAGGTCCACGAAGGTCACCCCGCCGTGGTCGCGGCGGCGCCACACCCACCCGCACAGCTCCACGCGGGTGCCGGTGTGTTCCGGGCGCAGCTCCCCGCACGTATGGGAGCGCATCGCGGTTCGAAGGTCGCTCATGCGGTCACCCTCGCTCATCCACCCACCGTCGTCCGGTGGACGAGCCAGTTCACCACATCCGCCAGCGGGACCCGCTCCTGCGCGCCGTCCGACAACCGCCGCAGGGTCGCCACCGACTCGGCCATCTCGTCTTCGCCGATGATCGCGGCGTAGGAGGCACCGGTCCGGTCCGCCGCCCGGAGCTGCGCCTTCAGGGGCCGGTCGGCGAACGACGAGTCCGCCGGCAGCCCGGCGGCACGCAACACGCGCACGAGCTCCCGGCCGGCGGCTCGGCCCGGCTCGCCCAGCCCGACCACGAACGCCGCCAGGCCCGGCTCCTCCGGTGCCGCCAGCCCCTCGTCTTCCAGGGCCAGCAGGACCCGCTCCAGTCCCATCCCGAACCCCACGCCGGCCACGTGCGGGCCGCCGATGGCTTCGGCCAGACCGTCGTAGCGGCCGCCGCCGAACAACGTGGCCTGTTGCGGCGACAAGCCTTCGGCGACGAACTCGAACGCGGTCCTCGTGTAGTAGTCGAGGCCTCGCACGAGAGTGGGCGTGACCGCCGGCTCGAGCCCTTCGGTGCGGAGCCCCTCGAGGACCCCGTCGAAGTGCTCGCGGCACGGATCGCAGAGCCGGTCGGTGATCTTCGGCGCGTCCGCCGCCACGGCCCGGCAGGCCTCGTCGTTGCAGTCCAGGACCCGCAGGGGGTTGTCCTCGAACCGGTCGCGGTGTTCGTCGCGGAGCTCGTCCCGGCGCCCTCGCAGGAAGGCCACGAGCTCCTCGCGGTAGGCCGGGCGGCACACGTCGTCGCCGATCGAGTTCACCTCGACGCCGTACCGAGCCAGCCCGAGCTCGCGCAGGAACCGGTCCCCGACCTCGATGACCTCGACGTCGGCGCCGGGCCCCTCCTCGGCGAACACCTCGATACCGAACTGCCGGTGCTCGCGGTAGCGGCCGGCCTGGGGCCGCCCGTACCGGTACATCCGCGTGAGGTAGTAGGCCTTGAACGGCGTGGGCATCTCCTGCCGCTGATCCAGGTAGGCCCGCATCACCGGGGCCGTCCCCTCGGGCCGCAGCGTGATCGAACGATCCCCGCGGTCCACGAACGTGTACATCTCCTTGGTGACCACGTCGCTGGTCCGGCCGGAGGTGAGCGCGAACAGCTCGGTGTGCTCGAACCCCGGGGTCTCGACGTAGCGGTAGCCGTACCGCCGGGCCAGGTCGGCGGCACGGTCGTAGAGCGCGCGCATGCGGCTGCCCGCGGGCGGCAGCAGGTCGAGCGTCCCCCTCGGCGGCCGGTGCTCCACCTACAGCTCCCGAAGGAACGGGTTGCGCTCGCGCTCGCGACCCACGGACGTCCGGGGTCCGTGCCCCGGGTACACCTCGAAACCGTCGGGAAGCTCGAGGAACCGCCGGAGGCTGGTCATCATGGCCGGCTCGGACGAGCTCGGGAAGTCGTAGCGGCCGATCGAGCCGGCGAACACCAGGTCGCCGGAGAGCACCCAGCCGTCGGTCCGGTAACACACGCTTCCCGGAGTGTGGCCCGGGGTGTGCAGGACCTCGATCCGGAAGCCGGCGAAGGTGAGCTCCTCGCCGTCGGTCAACGTGCGGACGTCTTTGACCGGAACCGTCGGTGTGCCGCCGAAGGTGCCGCCCCACGCCTCGGGGTCGGTGAGCGCCAACACGTCGGCCTCGTGGATGTAGAAGGGCAGGTCGTCGCCGCAGAACTCGGCCGCCGACCCGATGTGGTCGTAGTGGCCGTGCGTCGCCAGGACGGCCACCGGACGCCGCTGCTCCGTTTCGAGCATCCGATGGACGAGGGCGGGCGAGAACCCCGGGTCCACCACCACCGCCTCGTCGGTGCCCTCCGCTCCGATGAGCCAGCAGTTGGTCTCGAACGAGTTATCGGAGAAGACGTCGAGATACATGGGGCGGTCAGTCTATCGACCGGCCGAGCCCGCCCGGAGGAGCGGCGTCAGAGCGCGGCGGCGTCGATCCAGAGTGTGACCGGGCCGTCGTTGACCAGCTCGACCTGCATGTGTTCGCGGAAGGCCCCCCGCCGCACGGTGGCCCCCCTGGCCTCCAGGGCACGGGCGAACGCCTCCACCCGCTCGGCGGCGACGTCGGGTGGCGCCGCGCCGTCCCAGCTCGGCCGGCGTCCCCGGCGGACGTCGCCGAACAGGGTGAACTGGGGGACGACCAGGATCTCCCCGCCGACGTCGGAGAGCGAGCGGTTCATCTTGCCGTGGTCGTCCTCGAACACCCGGAGGCGGAAGACCTTCTCGGCCAGGCGGTCGTATTCCCCGAACCCGTCGTCTCTGCCCACGCCGACCAGCAGCAGGAGCCCTGGGCCGATCGACGCCACGAGGTCGCCTCGGACCGTGACCGAGGCCCGGGCGACGCGCTGGAGGAGGACGCGCACTACCGGGGGACGACGCGGAACGCGTCGTAGACGTTCTCCACCTTCTTCACCGCCGCGAGGAGCCCGGTGAGGTGGGTGATGTCGGCCAGCTCGAACGTGAAGCGCAGCGTGGTCGTGCGGTCGCGCCCCACGGCCGAGGTGGCGGACAGGATGTTCACGTGGTGGTCGGACAGGGCGGTCGCCACGTCGGAGAGCAGGCGAGTGCGGTCGAGGGCCTCGACCTGGATGGCCACCACGAACGAGGTGGGTTTGCCCTTGCGCCACGACACGTCGATCAGCCGCTCGGCGGACTGCGACGAGAGCGCCCGCCCGTTCGGGCAGTCGGTTCGGTGAACGCTCACGCCCTGGCCGCGCGTCACGAATCCCATGATCTCGTCGCCCGGCACCGGCGTGCAGCACCGCGCCAGCCGCACCCACACGTCCTCCGAGCCGGGCACCACCACACCCGAGCTCACGTCTTTGGCGATCCGGACCGGACGGGCCAACGGGACCTCGGTCACGTCCTCCTCGGGGGTGCCCTGGACCAGCCGGGTGAGCCGGGCGACCACCGACTGGGGCGAGACGTGCCCCTCGCCGAGCGCGATGAACAACGCGTCGAGGCTCGGGAACTTCATCTCCTCGGCCAGGTGTTTCAGCGCGTCTTCGGTGGCCAGGCGTTTGAACGGCACGTTCTGGCGTCGCATCAGGCGCTGGAGCGCGTCCCGACCCTCCTCGAGGGCGTCCTCGCGACGCTCCCGGCTGAACCACTGGCGGATCTTGTTCCGGGCGCGAGGCGTGACGACGAACCGTAGCCAGTCTTGCGACGGCCCCTCGCCCTGGGCCTTCGACGTCAGGATCTCGACCGTGTCGCCGGTGCGGAGCTCGTAATCGAGGGGCACGAGCTTGCCGTTGACCTTCGCGCCGATGGTGCGGTGCCCGACCTCCGTGTGGATCGAATAGGCGAAGTCGACCGGGGTCGCGCCCGCCGGGAGGTTGGTGACGTCGCCCTTCGGGGTGAAGCAGAAGACCTGGCCGCCGTACAGGTCGATCTTCAGGCCCTCCATGAACTCGCGCGGATCGGCCATGTCCTTCAGCCACTCGAGCATCTGGCCGAGCCACGCGAGTTCGGCGGCTTCCTTGGCCTTCTTGCCGTCGCGGCCCTCTTTGTACCGCCAGTGCGCGGCGATGCCGAATTCGGAGGTTCGGTGCATCTCGCGGGTACGGATCTGGACCTCGATCGACCGGCCCTGCGGCCCGACGACGGTCGTGTGCAGCGACTGGTACATGTTGGACTTGGGCATCGCCACGTAGTCCTTGAAGCGGCCGGGCACGGGCTTCCAGAGCGAGTGGACCGCCCCGAGCGCCGCGTAGCAGTCGCGGATGGAGTCCACGAGGATCCGGATCCCGGCGAGGTCGTAGATCTCGTTGAACTCCTTGCCGCCGATCACCATCTTCTCGTAGATCGAATACAGGTGTTTCGGCCGGCCCGCGACGTCGGCCTTGACGCCGGACTCGCGCAACCGCGTTCGCGAGGCCTCGAGCACGCCGTCGACGTATTCCTGCCGCTCCTCCCGCCGCCGTTCGACCAGGTTGGCGATCTCGCGGTACGGACCGGGGTGCAGCGTCTTGAAGGCTAGGTCCTCCATCTCCCACTTGACCTGTTGCACCCCGAGCCGGTGCGCCAGCGGCGCGTAGATATCGAGCGTCTCCGTGGCGATGCGCCGCTGCTTGTCCGGGGCGAGCGGCGCAAGCGTGCGCATGTTGTGCAGCCGATCGCCGAGCTTGATCAGCAGCACCCGGATGTCGCCCGCCATGGCGACGATCATCTTGCGAACGTTCTCGGCCTGCTCGTGCTCCCGGGTCCGGAACTTGATCGAGTCGAGCTTGGTCAAGCCGTCGACGATCCGCGCGACCTCGCCGCCGAACTCGCGCTCGAGGTCCTCCACGGTCACGTCGGTGTCCTCCACCGTGTCGTGCAGGAGCGCGGCCTGGAGGGTGGTGGTGTCCAGGCCGAGGTCGGCCAACACGCGCGCCACCGCCAGCGGGTGCTCGATGAAGGCCTCACCCGATAGCCGGGTCTGTCCCGCGTGGTGGTCGGCAGCGAAGCGGTAGGCGCGGGCGATTTCTTTCAGGTCGGCCTTCGCGTTGTAGGACTTGACGGTGCGGAGCAGCCCGGTCAGGCCTTCGCCCGGTGGCTCCTCGCCGGGCCGGAAGCGCGACAGCAGCCCGCCGCGCCGTTCGGTTCGGACCTGTTCCCCCGTCTCCACCAGCGCGCACCCCCAGCCTCTCCAGTCTACGTCGCCGTTACCATCGAACCGTGCACTGGGTCCTCCTGTACGAGTCTGGGTGTGGGTTCTGCCGGTGCAGCGCCGACCTCGTCCTGTGGTGGGATCGGCGGCGTCGCCTGCGGGCGGTCCCCATCCGCGGTGAGGAGGGAGACCGTCTGCTGTCGGGAATGGCACCGGACCGGCGGATCGCCACGTGGCACCTGCGCGCGCCGGACGGGCGCGTCGTCTCAGGCGGGCGGGCCGTCGCGCCGATGCTCCGGCTGCTCCCCGGCGGGAGGCCGCTGGCCCTGGCGGCCGAGCGGTTCCCACGAACGGTCGAGCGGCTGTATGCGTTCGTGGCCCGCCACCGGGGCCGGCTCGGCCGGCTGGTCGGCAGGGCCTGTTCGGTTGACGGGCCTCGCCCTAGAAGTCGATCAGCGTGAGCAGGTCGTACCCCTGGAGCTTGTCCCGCCCGTTCAGGAAGCCGAGCTCGATCAGGCAGGCGATCCCGACCACCTTGCCGCCGATGCGCTCCACGAGCTGCGCGGCGGCGCGAGCCGTGCCGCCGGTGGCCAGGACGTCGTCGACCACCAGGACCCGTTCCCCCGGAGCCACCGCGTCCTTGTGGATCTCGAGGGTGGCCGTGCCGTATTCGAGGTCGTAGTCTGCCGTCTCCGTCTGCCACGGCAGCTTGTCCTTCTTGCGGACCGGAACGAACCCGGCTCCGAAGTGGTACGCCACGGGCGATGCCAGGATGAACCCCCGGGCCTCGATCCCCACGACCTTGTCCACGTTGCCGCGGCCGAAGTGCACCACGATCAGGTCGATGACCGTCGAGAACGCCAGCTCGTCCGCGAGCAGCGGCGTGATGTCCTTGAACACGATTCCGTCCTGGGGGAAGTCGGGCACGTCCCGCACCAGGCCTCGGATCTGATCGAAGTCCACCGGCTCACCTCCGTTTACGTTTGGCCGGCGGCCGCCGCCGGCTCTTCGACGAGCGCGGGCGTTGGTTCGGTGGGCGACGCGAGGCGGGTGCACCGACGGGCGACGGCCGGCGCTCGGCCGCGGGTTCTGCTTGCTCGGCCGTCGGACCGGCCGCGGAGGGCTCGGGGACCGACCGGAGACGACGGGCGCCGACCCGCCCCTCGAGCCGTGCCCGCGCCTGCCGGTACCGGGGCTCGCGTTCCTTCAGCACCACCAGGATCGGAGCGGCCACGAAGATCGACGAATACGTGCCGACCATCACGCCGACCAACATGGCGAACGCGAAGTCCTTGAGCGTGTCGCCCCCGAACAGCAGCAGGGACGAGATGGGCAGGATCGAGACGATCGACGTGTTGACCGACCGCATCATCACGTGGTTCAGCGAGGTGTTGGCGGCCTGCTCGTACGTCTGCTTGGCCATCACCGCCGGTGAGTTCACGTTCTCCTCGATCTTGTCGAAGATCACCACGGTGTCGTAGAGCGAATACCCGAGGATCGTCAGGATGGCGATGACGGCCGCCGGCGAGACCTCGCGCCCGGTCAACACGTAGACGCCGGTCGTGATCACCAAGTCGTGGACGAGCGCGACCATGGCGGCGATCGCCATCTTCCACTCGAACCGCATCGTGATGTAGAGCGTGATGGCGACCAGCGCGATGATCAGGCCGATCACGGCCTGGCGGGAGATCTGCGCCCCCCAGGTGGGACCCACGACCTGCGTGCTGACCTGGTCGGGATCGACGCCGCCCTCGTCCGCGAGCTCCTCGATCAGCCGCGTCCGCTCGTCGGTGGAAAGATCGGTGAGCGCCGAGGTCCGGATGGAGAACTGGTTGCCGGCCACGAGCTGGATCTCGGCGTTCTCGCGGTCGTAGGGCGACTGCGCCAGCACCGACCGTACGTCTTCGACGCTCGCTCCCCCGGGGTTCTCGAACAGGAGCTGGGTCCCACCGGTGAAGTCGATCGAGAAGTTCAACCCGCGCCACAGCAGACCGAGCGCCGAGATCGCGATCAGCGCCGCGGAGACGTAGAACCACCATCGCCGGCGCTGGACGAACGGCAGATCCGGCGCCTCGTAGCCACGGAAGACGCGGAACAGGTGACGGAGCGTCATCTCGACCCGCCCGAGACCGCCGGGGCCGGCTCGCGTTCGAGCGCCACCCCGCTGCTCACGCCGAGACCGCGCATCGTCACCAGCTTCTCGCTGCGCGCCAGTAGGAACGCCGCCGGACGTTTGAAGAAGTACACGATGAACAGGTCGAGCATGACCGCCACGCCGAGCGTCAGGGCGAACCCGCGCACCGAGCTGACGGCCGTGAGGTACAACACGATCGCGGCCAGGACGGTCACGATGTCGCCCGCCACGATCGTCCGGAACGCCCGCTTGAATGCCGGTTGGACCGCGGCCCGGGGCGACTTCCCGGCGTGCACCTCGTCCTTGAAGCGTTCGAAGAAGACGATGTACGAGTCCGCGGTGATGCCGAGGGAGATCACCAGGCCGGCGACGCCGGCCAGCGTCAGGCTGTACCCGATGGCGCTTCCGGCGAGGGCGACCAATCCGAGCGCGAGCACGGTCCACAGGGCCATCCCGAGCCAGGCGATGAGCGCCAGGATCCGGTAGTAGTACAGGAGGTACAGGGCGAGCAGGATCAGCCCTCCGATCCCGGCCACCACCCCCTGGTCAAGCGACTCCCGGCCGAGCGTCGGGCTGACCGTCACCACCTGCTCCGTGATGAGCTCCACCGGCAGGGCGCCGGCGTTCAGCTGCGTGGCAAGGTCGCGAGCGCGGTTCTCGGTGAAGCTCCCGGTGATGAACGCGGTCCCGCCGGGGATGGGGTCCTGGACCGACGGGGCCGAGATCACGGTCCGGTCCACCACGATGCCGAGCTGCCCGTTGACGGGAGCCAGCCGCTCGGTGACGTCGCCGAACGCCGCCGCGCCCTCGCCGTCGAGGTCGAACTCGATCTCCCACCCCTGGCCGACCTGTTGCTGGCGGAACACGGCCGCCGCCCTGGTGATGGAGCCGCCGGTCAGCTCGACCGGTCCGAGCCGGTACTTCGTCTCGCCATCCTGCGCGAGGAAGACGACCTCCTCGTCCCGGAGCGCCTCGAACGAGCACTCCGGGCTCTCGGCCTCCCCGGGGGCGGCGCAGTCGACCGGCGTCGTCTCGTAGTTGGGCACGCCGGGGGTGAGCGTCTCGAGCACCTCGCGGAGCTCGAGCCGGGCGGTCTCGCCGATGACCTGGAGCAGGCGCTCCTGGCCGGTCTCCTGCAGCCGGGCTCGGGCCTCCTCGCGGTCGAAGAAGCAGCCCAGATCGCGCCCGGCCGAGCTCACCACGCAGAACTGCCGGTCGATCCGGGTGGCCTCGATCTCGGCGAGGGTCGTGTCGGCGTCCTGCTCGGTGGGGAAACAGGCGGCCCCACCGACGTCGCTTCTCAGGTTCTGGTCGTCCGAGCCGAGCACGCAGTAGCTGTTCACCACGTCTTTCTCGATAGCCGCGAGCTCGGCCTCCGCCTCCTCCCGCGTCTCGAAACAGGGGTCCGGCTCGAGGCCGGTCCCGCGCAGGCACGACTGGCCCTCTTGCCGGCGAACATCCATCAGCTCGAGGTTCTGGTCGGCCTCCTCCTCGGTCGAGAAGCACGGCGCGGCCTCCCGCGCCTCCTCGGTGTCGTCGAAGGGGCCGCCGGTCAGGCACACCCGCTGCACGACCGGCTCCACGGTCGCCCCGCCGAGCAGATCCCGGGCCTCCAACTCCTCGTCGAAGCACCCGTAGCTCGCGCCGTCGTCGTCCAGCAGGCAGTACTGGGTCCTCGCCCGCTCCTCGATCGTGCCGCGGGCCAGTCCGGGGATCTGGACCTCGATGTTGGTCCCGGAGACGAACAGGATCGGCTCCGCCGTCCCGAACGCGTCCACGCGGTTCCGGATGTTCTCCAGGGCCTGGTCCATCACGTCGGTGTCGGTCCCGTCGGGGGCCGAGAGGATGACCGACACGCCTCCCTCCAGGTCCAAGCCGAGGACCGGACGGGTGCCGACGACGAACGCGGTGATCGCGCCGGCCACCAGGGCCACCACGAACAGGATCGAGAGCCAGAGCGCGCGGGTTCGCCTCACGCCAGCTCGGCCCCGTTGATCGTCAGCTTGAACTTGCAGTCCAGCACCTCGGCCGCGCGACGGCACATCACCATCCGGCCGAGGAAGATCTCGAAGTACTCCATGACCTGGCTGATGGCGGTGTCGATCGTCAGCTCGAGCGTGACGGTCTTCGCCGAGGAGTCCACCCGCAGGAACGATTGCTCGGCCGCGAAGTTCACGCGGTCGTGGATGTCGAACTCGATCTGGCCGGACTTGCGGACACGGCTGCGATGGACGTCCGATTTGTCCGCCAGGATCACGGCGGCCGAGACCGGCGACACCTGGGCCCCGTCGGGCTCCTCGTGGTTGGCGATCGCCGCCACGATCATCGCCAGGTCGGACGCGGCCACCCGCTCGCGAAGCGCCTGGTAGACGAGGAGCGCGCCGGTCTGGCCGTGCACCTCACGGGCGATCATGTTCCCGACGTCGTGCAGATAGCCGGCCACGCACGACAGGTTGGCCATATGGTCGTCGAACCCGGCCCGGCTCATCAGGTTGAACGCGATGCGCCCGGTCAGGTTGGCGTGGCGGAAGCCGTGCTCGGTGAAGCCGAGGCCCTCCATGACCCGATCGGCGGCCGAGATGAAGCTCGACAGCTCCTCGTTGTCTTTGACCAGGTCGAGGGTGACGGGCTCCGGTTCGGCCGCCGGGGCCGCAGGCGGCAGGGGACCCGGCGTGGACAGTTCCGAGGTCACGGCTGCCCGATGGGCCCCTCGACGTCGTCTTCGTCGTAGCCCTCGTCTTCGGGCTCCTCGACGAACCGCTGGGAGATGCCCTGGCGCAGCATCCGGACCCGGGTGCCCGGCGCGATCTCGACGGTCAGGACGCCCTCCTCATCGTCGATCTCCACGATCCTTCCGAAGATTCCGCCGGTGGTCATGACCTCGTCGCCGACCTCGAGCGAGGCCAGGACGGCCTGCTGCTGCCGCTGCCGGTTCCGCTGCGGCCGAATGAGGAGGAAGTAGAAGCCGACGATCAACAGCAGCGGGAGCAAGAGGGCGGTGAGCGCCGATCCTTCGGCCGACCCGTCTTGGGCCAGGAGCTGGACGAGCATGGGGACTCCTTACGAGGTGACGAGGCAGCATACAGGCTACCTAGGAGAGCGGAAGAACACCCTCGGCGCTCACGCCCAGGTGCCGACGGGCCCTGTCGGTTGCCACCCGGCCGCGTGGGGTGCGCTGGAGGAACCCGAGCTGCAGCAGGTAGGGCTCGACGACGTCCTCCACGGTGTCGGCCTCCTCGCCGACCGCCGCCGCGAGCGTCGACAGTCCCACCGGCCCGCCACCGAACTTTCGCACGATCGTGCTCAGGATGGCCAGGTCGAGCTTGTCCAGCCCCTCTCCGTCCACCTCGAACAGCTCCAACCCCGCCCGGGCGATCTCGCCCGTGATGCCGCCGTCGTGGCGGACCTCGGCGAAGTCGCGAACCCGCCGGAGCAGCCGGTTGGCCACGCGCGGAGTGCCACGGGAACGCCGGGCGATCTCGGACGCGCCCTCGGCGTCGAGCGACACGCCGAGGATCCCCGCCGACCGTTCCGCGATGCGTTCCAGGTCGGCCGCCGAGTAGTAGTCGAGCCGCGGGGCGAACCCGAACCGCTCGCGGAGCGGGAGCGTGATCCGGCCGGGGCGGGTGGTGGCGCCGACGAGGGTGAACCGCGGCAGGTCCAGCCGGATGCTCCGCGCGCTCGGGCCCTTGCCGAGCACGACGTCCAGCTTGAAGTCCTCCAGCGCCGGATACAGGACCTCCTCGACCGGCCGCGGCATCCGGTGGATCTCGTCCACGAACAGGACGTCGCCTTCCTCCAGGTTGGTCAGGATCGCCGCGAGATCCCCCGGCCGGTCCAGCGCCGGCCCCGACGTGGGCTGGAAGCCCACCCCGAGCTCGTTGGCGACGATGCCGGCCAGCGTTGTCTTGCCCAGGCCCGGCGGGCCGGAGAACAGAAGGTGGTCCACGGGTTCGCGACGGGCCCCGGCCCCGTCGATCAGCAGGGCGAGCTGCTCCTTGATCCGCTCCTGGCCCACGAACTCGTCCAGCCGCCGGGGCCGGAGCGCGGCGTCGAACTGATGGTCGTCCTGCTCGCCGGGGTCCACCATGCGCTCCTCGGTCACGACGCTCTCCCGACCCGCTGGAGCGCATCGCGCAGCAGCGCCTCGACGGGCCGTTCGCCCGCGCCGTCGAGGCCGGCCATGGCCTCGCTCGCCTCCTGCGGCGACAAGCCGAGCGACAGCAGCGCCTCGCGCACGTCCGAAAGCGGTCCCTCCAACACCACCACGTCGCCGCCGAGCTTGTCCTTCAGGTCGAGGACGACGCGCTGCGCCACCTTCTTCCCCACCCCGGGCACGATGGTGAGCGCCGCCACGTCCCCGGCGCGCACCGCTCGGCGCAGGGCGTCGGGGGTGAGCGCGGACAGGAACGCCAACGCCACCTTCGGGCCGATGCCGGTCACCGTGACGAGCAGGTCGAACAGCTCCCGCTCGTCCTCGGTGGCGAACCCGAACAACGTGATCGCGTCATCGCGCACGACCATCCGCGTCTGGATCCGAGTCCTCTCCCCGACCGGCGGGAGCTTGGCGAGCGTGGAGGCCGGCACCTGCGCTTCGTACCCCACCCCGCCGACCGAGAGCACGACGCGGGCCCCGGACTTGTGGGCCACTTCGCCTTCGAGGAACGAGATCACGAGATCCGTCCTCCCGCGACGCGCCGCAGGCGGGACTGGGTGAGGTGGCAGAGCGCGACGGCGATGGCGTCGGCGGCGTCGGGGTCCTTCGGCACCTCGCGCAGGCCGTGGAGACGGGTCAACGCGTCGCGAACCTGGGCCTTGTCGGCGTTGCCCTGACCCGTGACCGCCATCTTCACCTCCAGGGGACCGTACTCCTCGACGCGCAGGCCGGCCTGCGACGCGGCCAGCAGGATCACCCCGGTGGCGCGGGCCACGGGCATGGCGGTGCGCTGGTTGCGGTTCCAGGCCACGCGTTCCACGGCCACGGCGTCGGGCCGGTGCTCCGCGATCGCGTCGCGAACGGCCTCGTGGATCAGCCGAAGGCGGGCCTCTTCGGCCAGGTCCGGGGCCGTCCGAACCGTGGCGGCGAAGCGGATCTCGGGCCGGCGGTCGCGACGACCCACCGCCGCCAGGCCGAGCGCGGACATCCCCGGGTCGACCCCGAGGACGCAGGAATCGAACACGTGTTCAGTCTAGGCGGCGGGCCGGGCCGGTCAATCATCCGGCGGCCGGGAAACGACTTCGATTCCGTTGGGCGTGATCTCGAACTCGCGGACGCGAGGGTCGTGCGCGCTCGCGCGCGTCTTCATGATCGCCATCTGCCTTCGGATCCGGGCCGCCCCCTGGACGTACTGAAGCAAGATCACGTTGTCCGACAGGTGCGAGATGCCGTATTCGGACAGCCGTCGCGACCCGAACAGCTCCGGGGTCTCCTGCGTCATGATGATGCTGGTCCCCATCCGCGACGCCCGCTGCAGGATCGAGTAGACGTATTCGCGGAACCGGATCTCGTCGCCCGCCGCCGCCTGCAGGTCCCCGAGGCTGTCGATCATCACGCGCCGCGCTGCCGTCCGCTCCATCGCGTCGAGGAGCTCGTGTACCCACTCGTCGACGTACAGGTCGACGGGGGAGCGGTACATGAGGGTGACGCCCTCTTGCGACAGCGTCCAGCCGAAGCCCCGGACGATCCGCTCGAGCTGGGACGGGTTCTCCTGGAACGTCGCGATGATCACGGGCTCTCCCCTGGTGGCGCCCTCGAAGACGAAATGCAGGCCCATGAGGGTCTTGCCGCATCCGGATGGCCCGGCCACCAGCGTCGAGGCGCCGCTCCAGTAGCCCGACATGATCGCGTCGTCGAGCGGGGCGATCCCGGTCGAGATCCGCTCCTCGTCGAGGTCGTAGGAAACGTGGTCGACCGGATCGGCGAGGCGGGGAAAGACGGAGATCCCCGCGCTCGACAGCCGGTAGGCGTGCCTCCCGGCGAGGAACCTGCTCCCGCGAAGCTTGAACACCTGAAGGACGCGGCTCTCCCGGTCGGCGATCCGGTGCGTGCCGAGCGAGAGGATCGCGTCCGCGACCGCGAACTCGGGCGCGGAGGCCATCTCGTCTGGTCCGTATTCGCCCACCCAGACGGAGGTCGCCGGGAACGCCGACAGCCGCCCGGACAGGCCGTGGAGGAACCGCCGGAATGCCTCCTCGTCCGTGGCGTACGGGTGGAGCGCCTTGAAGCTGTCGATCACGATCACCCCCGGGCGACACTCGCGCACCAGGTCGAAGATGCGGTCAGTCAACGCGGTCAGCGCCCCCTTTTCCAGGGCGACGCCGAGGTCCTCGTAGAAGACGGAGCGGCCGATCTCCTCCTCGTCGAAGTAGTCCAGACCCTGGCCGTACCGCAGGATCTTCTCCAACGGCTCCGACACCGTGGACAGGTACAGAGCGGGTCGCTCGGGGGTGGCGTTGTGGAAGGCGATCTGTTGCGCCAGGATCGTCTTGCCCGAGCCCGGCAGCCCCATGACGATGTTGATGGCGTTCTCGGGCATCCCGCCCCCGAGGATGGCGTCGAGGTTGGCGTTGCCGCTCGAGATCCTTCCGCTCATGCGCGGCGCGCTCGCTGTCGCAGGTAGGCGCTTTGCCCGGTGAGATCCTTCACGGCCGACACGAGCGCCAGGGGCTCCAGCGGCTTCTGAAGGAACACCGAGACCAGCGGGAGCGCCTCGTCCCGCATGGCCACCGACGAGAGGGCGATGACCGGGACGTCCTCCCGCGCCAGATCGGCGCACAACCGCAGACCCTGGCCGCCGGAGATCAGCAGGTCCACGACCGCCACCCGCGGCCTCCGGGATTCGAATGCCGCCCGCGCGTCGGCGACGTCGAGCGCCACGATCGTCTCGAACCCCTCCGTCCGCAGGAAGTACTCGGCGAACTCGGCCGCGAACGGGTCGCGCTCGGCGAGGAGGACGAGGAGCGGTCCCTCACCCTCGGACGGCGCCGCCAGGACGTCGGAGCCGGCCTCGAAGACCTCAGCCAGGAGGCGGTGGGCGTCGCCCGGCGACAGGCCCGCCGTCACCTGCTCGGCCACGTACCTGAGCTGGTCGACCTCACGTCGCGTGTACAGTCGGTGCCCACCGGGGCTCCGCTTCGGGACCACCAGGGCGTAGCGCTCCTCCCAGGACCGGATCGTCGGGATCGGCACCCCGATCAGGCGCGACACCGCGCCGATGCTGTAGATCGCGCTTCCAGCCATCCCGGGCAGGATAGACGACCACCGACCTCGATGAAACCTCACACCCCTAGAAACCTCTGAGAAATCTAGGCGAAAAGGCACTTCGGGGCTTGTTCTTCTTGCCGATCTCGAAATAAGCTCGGCACTATCTCGTGGGGGGGATGGGAGGACGTATCAAGATGGAATCGCGGGGACCAAGGCTCGAGATCGAACAACTGGCCTCACTTCGGGTTTCCGGCGAGATCGACATGTCGAACGCCGATACCGTCGAGGCGGCCATCCTCGCCGCCGGCGGCCACGGACCGGTGCTCCTCGACCTGTCCGGACTCACCTTCGTCGACTCGGCGGGGATCCAGGCGATGCTGCGGGCAGCGGGCAACCTCACGGACCGCAGCTGCCTCGTCTTGCACGGCGAGCGACCCAACGTCGGCCGCGTGTTCGACCTGATGGGCATCGACCAGATGAGCACCATTCACCGGGTCCGCAACGGCCAGCCGAGGCTCGCGACCGCCCGGAGTCGCCCAGGCGCGGCCGGGGCCGGGCGGCGATCGCCCGTCAGCCGGTGAGCTCGGCCATCACCGACTCAGGGATGTCGAAGTTGGCGTAAACGTTCTGGGTGTCGTCGAGGTCCTCGAGCGCCTCGAGGAGCGCCAGCACCTGTTTGGCCTGGGAGCCGTCCACCGGCACCGTGGTCTGCGGCGCCATCGTGAGCTCGGCCGAGAGCATGGGGACGCCCGCGGCCGAGATCGCGTCGCGTACCTGGGCGAACGCGGTGGGCTCGGTGGCGATCTCCCAAGTGCTCTCGGCGTCGCGGAGGTCGTCCGCGCCCGCCTCGAGCGCGATCTCCAGCAGCCGCTCCTCGTCCGGCGCCGCGTCTTTCTCGATCTGGATCAGGCCCGTTCGCTGGAACATCCATGCCGTGCTGCCGGACTCGCCGAGGTTGCCGCCGTTGCGCGTGAATGCGTGCCGCACGTCCTGGGCCGTCCGGTTGCGATTGTCGGTGAGGCACTCGACGAACAGCGCCACGCCGCCCGGGCCGTAGCCCTCGTACGTGACCTCCTCGTACCTCGCGCCGCCCTCGAGCTCGCCGGTCCCGCGCTTGATGGCGCGGTCGATGTTGTCGACCGGGACCGACGACGCCCGGGCCTTGTCGATCGCGGAGGCGAGCGTCATGTTGGCCTTGGGGTCGCCGCTGCCGCCCTCACGAGCGGCCACTTCCACGGCGCGCAGCAGCTTGGCGAACTCGTTGCTGCGTTTGGCGTCGGCGGCGCCTTTCTTGCGTTTGATCGTCGCCCACTTCGAATGACCGGACATGGCTCAGACCTTCCCCAAGAGGTACTCGTGCAGTCGGGTCTCGCCGACGAGCTCTGGATGGAAGGATGCCACGATCAGCCGACCCTGCTCCAGGACGACCGGATGGCCCTCGTGTTCGGCCAGGACGCGGACCTCGTCGCCCACGTCCTCGACCAGGGGCGCCCGGATGAAGACCCCCCGGACGGGATGGTCGACCCCCTCCACGTCGACGTCGGCCTCGAACGAGTCCACCTGCCGCCCGTAGGCGTTTCGCCGGACGCCGATGTCCACCAGGCCGAGCAGCGGCTCGAAGCCGTCCACGCGCCGGGCCATCACGATCATGCCGGCGCAGGTGCCGAGGATCGGCATCCCCGCCTTCGCGCGCTCCACGATGGGCTCGACGAGCCCGCCGCCCCGGGCGAGCTTGCTGATCGTGGTGGACTCCCCCCCGGGGATGGCCAGGCACTCGACCTGCGCGAGGTCCTCGGGAGTGCGCACCTCGACCGGAGTGGCCCCGGCCTCGGCGAAGGCCCGCGCGTGTTCCCGGAAGTCGCCCTGGAGGGCGAGGACCCCGGCCTTCATCACCACCCGCGGGTCTGGAGCAGACCCTCCTCGCCGAGATCTTTGATGTCGAGGCCGGGCATCGGCTCGCCGAGCCCGCGGGACACCTTGGCCAGCGCGTCCGGGTCCTGGAAGTGGGTGGTGGCCTCGACGATGGCTCGCGCCCTGGGCGCCGGGTCCTCGGACTTGAAGATGCCGGAGCCCACGAAGACGCCGTCCACGCCGAGCTGCATCATCATCGCCGCGTCGGCCGGCGTGGCGATGCCGCCCGCGGCGAAGTTGACCACGGGCAGGGTCCCGCTCTGGGCGACCATCCGGACGAGCTCGACGGGCGCGCCGAGGTCCTTGGCCGCGCCGACGTGCTGCTCCGGTCGCAGCGTGGTCAGCCACCCCATCTCGCGAAGCATGGTCCGCTGGTGACGCACCGCCTCGACGACGTTCCCGGTCCCGGCCTCCCCTTTGGTTCGGATCATGGCGGCGCCTTCGCCGATCCGGCGCAGCGCCTCGCCGAGGTTGCGGGCGCCGCAGACGAACGGCGCCGTGAACGCCCACTTGTCGATGTGGTGCTCCTCGTCCGCCGGGGTGAGCACCTCGGACTCGTCGACGTAGTCCACGCCGAGCGCCTGGAGGATCTGCGCCTCGACGAAGTGCCCGATCCGCGCCTTGGCCATCACCGGGATCGAGACGGTCTGCATGATCTCCTCGACCTTGGTGGCGTCGGCCATGCGTGCCACGCCGCCCTCCGCTCGGATGTCCGCGGGGACGCGCTCGAGCGCCATCACGGCGACCGCGCCGGCGTCTTCGGCGATCTTCGCCTGATCGGCCGTGGTGACGTCCATGATGACGCCGCCCTTCAGCATCTCGGCCAGCCCGGACTTCACGCGGAAGGTGCCGGTCTCGCGGTCCACGGAAATCCCCTCCTCACGCTCCCGCACGGGACGAACGCCCTGCTCACCGAGTGTACCGCCCGCCGAAGCGGCGACTCCCGGTCCAGTTGGACTCCTGGGCGTGCCGAACGCCGGGGGGCAGCGCGGCTCAGGCCACCGGTTCGGGGAACACGATCTCGATCGGGCTCGGCAGCAGCTCCACCCACGTGCGTCCGGGCGCGAGCGTGATCTCCTCCCCGTCTCGGGTGACGAATCGGGTCACCTCGTCGAGGTTCTCCCGCTCCCAGCGGCCGGGGATCATTCGCCCATCGCGGAGCACGTACGCCCGACCCGAGCCGGTGAGCTCGACGTCCGGCGAGGCGTTGCCGGCCGCGTCGACGATGGCGCTGTCGGTGACCTCGACGACCTGGATGACGACGTTGGTCGCGGAGACCTGCGTCCCGTCCTCCAGCGTGTGCGGGACGTCGCCGTGAGACCGCAGCCAGGCGCCCTGCCGGCGCGCCCAACGCCACACCACGTCGGAGACGGACGAATACGGCAGCCCGATCTGCGGGAGCCGCCTGGACCGCCCCTCCCAGGTCTCCGAGAACGCGAACACCGGCTCCGGGGCGTCCGCCGGCTCCCGGTCGTCGGCCTCGGCGGCGTCGGCCCCCACGTCCCACAACGCCGCGGTCGACGTGAAGATGTCGTGCGGCGCCGAGCGGTTCGGGTCGCGGGTGAAGGCCTCCGGCTGGTGGTCGAAGTTCACGCCGACGAGCCCGGCCTTCGGGACCTCGCGACCGACCGCGGCCACCGCGCCCGAGTACCCGAAGACGGCCGGACCGAGCTGGCGGAGGTAGTCCGGGTCGGTGGCGCGGCCGCTGCGAACCGGACCGACACGGTCGGACTCCCCGCACTGGAAGATGGCGATGAACCGCGTGTAGCCGCCCTCGACCGGTTCCTCCAAGACCACGTCGGCCTCGTTCAGAGCGGCCTGGGGCCGGGACTCCGGCGCGTTCTCGACCTTGATGCCCAGGGCCGGCCGGGCCGGAACCTCCTCGGTCCGTTCCTCGCCGGTCAGTGGGCAGACCGGCGGGGGGTCGTCCGCGATGCCGACACTCTCCATCGCGCCCCGCACCGCGCTCCGGACGAACGCCGGCGCCTGCTCGGGGAAGAACGCGAAGTACCCGAAGGCCGCCCCGACGAGGGCGGCCGTCGTCCCGGCGGCGACGATCTTGGCGCGGCGCGAGAGCGCGAACCGTCCGCGCGTGGGCGTGCGGTGCGAGCCGGACATGTTTGGAGCGACCTCCTGGAGGGCGTATGGGCGGGCGTATGGGGGGAAGCTCGGCCCGCCCGAGGGGGCGGCCCGGTGCCGTCAGGATGCTACCCGCGGGCTTCGGGCGCCTCAACGAGCCGGGCGCGAAACTCCACGACTTCTCCGCTACATCTCCTCGAGACGGCGGATGCGCTCCTCGATCGGGGGATGGGTGCTGAACAGCCGCTCCAGGGCGCCGGTGCGGTCTCCCTTCAAGCGTGAGGGCTGGTTCAGCCACAGGTGGGCCGTGGCGTTGTTCGCCGAATGCATCGGGATCCCGCTCGCCGCGCCGATCTTGCGCAGCGCGCTCGCCAGGCCGGGCGGGTACCGGGTCAGGAGCGCTCCCTGCGCGTCGGCGAGGAACTCGCGCTGGCGCGACACGGAGAACCGGATGACCTGCGCGAAGATCGGGGCCAGGATCAGCAACACCAGCCCGACGACCAGGAAGATCGCGCCGGCCGCCCCGCCGCGATCGGACCCACGCCGCCCCCGCATCCCGCCCCACCAGAACGCGCGGGTGAAGAACTCCGACAGCAGGATCACCGAGCCCGCCAGCGTGGCCACGACGGTGCCGACCAGGATGTCGCGGTCCACCACGTGCGCGAGCTCGTGGCCGATCACGCCCTCGAGCTCGACGCGGTTCAGCGACTCGAGCAGGCCCCGGGTGACGGCGATCGACGAATGTTCGGGGTCGCGGCCCGTGGCGAACGCGTTCAACGCCTGCTCCGGGACCACGTAGACGCGAGGTTTCGGGATGCCCGCGGCGATCGACAACCCCTCGACGATGTTGTGCAGGCGCGGCTCGTCCTCGCGCGTGACCTCGCGCGCTCGGGTGGAGGCCAGGACCACCCGGTCGCCGTACCGATACGAGCCGAACCCCATGGCCCCCGCGACGACGAGCGCTACGACCAGCCCGGCCACCGGCGAGTCGAACCAGAACCCGAACGCGTAGCCCAAGGCCCCCAGGAGCAGGACGGCGCCCGCGATCAGGAGCCAGGTGCGGCGTCGGTTGGCGGCGATCTGTTCGTACACGGCCTAGGAGAAGCCGACCTCGGCCGGGCCCCGGATGGGGTCCTCGATGTCGAAGAACTCGCGTGGCGCGAACCCGGTCGCCCCGGCGACGAGGTTGGAGGGGAACGAGCCGACCAGCGTGTTCAGACGCATCACCTGGTCGTTGTAGAACTGTCGCGCGTAGGCGATCTTCGACTCGGTCCCGGTGAGCTCCTCCTGCAGCGCCAGGAAGTTCTGGTTGGCCTTGAGGTCCGGATAGGCCTCGACCACGGCCAGGAGCTGTCGTAGCCCGCGCGTGATCTGGTTCTCGGCCTCGGCCTGGTCGCTCATCTCGTGGGCGTCGATGGCTCGGGTACGGGCCTCGGTGACCCGCTCGAACAGCTCGCGCTCGTGCGCCGCGTACCCCTGGACGCTCCCCACCAGGTTCGGGATCAGGTCGTATCGCCGGCGCAACTGCACGTCGATCTGCGACCACCCGTTGTTCACCCGGGCCCGAAGCGCCACCAGCCGGTTGTACACGAGAACCGCGGCGAGCACGACGACCACCACCGCCCCGACGATCACCCACACCCAGACCGGCACGGCCGGATACTAAGTGCGGGGGCCGGCGCCGACCACGCGGCGGTAGACCGCCTCGATCCGGGGCGCCACCGCGGCCCACGAGAACTCCCGGGCGCGCTCGCGCCCGCCGCGCGCGAGCCCCGCCGCCAGATCCGGATCCTCCAACACCCGCCGCAGCGCCGCCGCGAGGGCGTCGGGGTCGTTCCGGCGGACCAGGATCCCGTCCACCTCGTTCCGCACCACCTCGCGGTAGCCCGGGATGTCCGTCGCCACCACCGGCACCCCCGCCGCCATGGCCTCGACCAGGACGATGCCGAAGCTCTCCTGGTCCAGGGCCGGCGACACGAAGACGTCCGCCCCGGCGTGGTACGCGGGCAGGTCCTCGTTCGGGACCGAGCCGAGCAGCACGACCCGGCGCCGGTCTCGTTCGGACAGCAGGCCCACCGCGTCGCGCTCCCTGCCTTGCCCCGCCACCACCAGGGACACGTCGTCGAGCTCCCCGGCCAGGTGGGCGAACGCTCGAACGGCCACGCCGAAGCCCTTCTGGGGATCCAGGCGGTTCACCCACAGCACCACCCGCCCCGGCGGCAGCCCGGCGGCCGGCTCGCGTTCGGCGGCGAACCGGTCGACGTCCACGCCGTTCGGCACGATCTCGACCTCGCCGGCCACGGCGCGCCCGAGGTACGCCGCGGCCGCGTCCGAGACGGCGATCGAGGCCGCCAGGCGCCCGTGCACGCGGCGCAGGACCGGCGCCGACAGCTCGAGCAGGCGTGACCGGTCGGCGTAGGCATGGAACGTGGCGACCACCGGCGTCGACGAGGCCATGGTGGCCAACATCGAAGTGCTCGGGGAGAACGGCTCGTGGACGTGCACGACGTCGGGCTCGAAGACGTCCAGGAGCCGCCGGATCCGGCGGAAGGACCGGCGCGAGAAGCAGATGGGCGCGACGGTGCCGCCGTACGGGATCCGGACGGCCCGGCCCACGATGCGGACGGGCGGGCGCTCGGTGGGGACCGAGGCGGCCGGCGCGACGACGAGGACCTCGTGCCCTCGGCTCTCGAGCGCCGCGGCGAGCTGTCGGACGTGCACCTGGACGCCGCCGGGGACGTCGATGGCGTACGGGCACGCCTGCAGGACCTTCACACCGGGTCCCAGCCCGGCTGGAACAGGTGCCAGTCCGAGGGGCGGGCGGCGATGGCCCGCTCGAACTCGGCCGCCATCCGCCGCGAGAGCGCGCGGACGTCGTTCCGGGTGTTGCCGCTCGGCTCGATCTCCAGCGGGGCGCCGATCTCGATCCGCCATCCCCTCGTCGTCGTGTACACGGGGCAGACCAGGAGGGGGGCGCCGCTGGTCAGGGACAACAGGGCCGGGCCCGCCGGGACCCGCCGGGTGGCCCCGAACATCTCCACCTCCACGCCTCGCCCCGTAATGTCGCGATCGGCCACGAGCGCCACCACCCAGTTCTTCTCCAAGAGCTGCTTCAGCTGCTGGCCGACGTGGCCGTTCTTCGACAGCGGGATGATCCGCATCCCGAGCTCCTCCCGGTGGCGAAGGAACAGCGCCGAGAGCCGGGCTGGGCGAAGCTCCTCGGCGACGGCCGCGATCGCGTAGCCGTTCACGGCCAGGTAGTGGCCGCCGATGTCCCAGTTCCCCATGTGCGGGAGGGCTACGATGCAGCCGCGCCCGGCCGCGAGCGCCCGATCGATGTGATGGACGTGGACCATCTCGGCGCGCTCGTTGACGACGCCGACCGGCAGGCGCCGGACCCGGAACGTGTCGTACCAGTACCGGGCGTAGAGGTCGAAGGCCTCATGCGTGGACGCGCGCACCCGGTCGTCGGAGGGGTCAAGGCCCAGCACCCGGGCCTGATTGGCCGCGACGGTCGCCCGCACCCCGTGCAGGCGCCGGTAGGCGAGACCGCCCACGGCGGCGAATAGCCGACGCCCCATCCCCTCGGGCAGGTGCATCGCCGAGGCCTCCAGCCCGCGGTAGGACCAATAGGCCAGGCGCTCCTTCGGGGTCTCGCGGCTCACAGCCGCTCCTCCTTGGCCACCTGGCTCGCCCGGACCGCCGCCGCCAGCAGCATGACGACGGCCACCACCCAGATCGCCCAGGGGGTCCACCCGAGGATCAAGGCGAGCGAGATCAGCCCGTACCGGACCACCGGCGTCACCACCCCCTCCTCGATGCCGTATCCGAGGGAGCCGCCGCGAGCTCGGATGTACGAGGCGACGAACCCCGCCGCGAGCGCCACCAGGGCCGCCGTGGCCACCGCGTCTTCCACGGTCCGGCTGACCCACGCCAGCGCGCCGAGGATGGCCCCGTCGAACGCCCGGTCGGCGAAAGACAAGATGACCCGCGATCGCCGGTCGCCGGGGCGCAGCAGCACCCCCGCGGCGACGAGGCACGCCCCCGCCGCCAGCGCCGCCCACCCGGCGCTCGAGACGTCGCGTTCGAGCAGGCGCCAGGTCGACAGCGCGATGCCGGCGGCGGCGACGACGCACAGCGCGGGAACGGCTGCGCGCTCTCCGACCTGGGCGTTCATGACCCGCGCGAGCCTATCACCGGCGATTTCGGGCCCACGTTCGCCGGATGGCCGTTCGCAGGCCCGCGGTAGGATTCCACCTCCGCTCCACGACCCCGAGGAGACCGATGAAGACCTACGAGGCGAACGACATCCGCAACGTCCTGCTGGTCGGTCACGGCGGAGCCGGGAAGACCACCCTGCTCGAGGCCATGTTGTACACGTCCGGCGCCCTCACGCGGATGGGATCGGTCGAAGACGGCAACACCGTCAGCGACTTCGAACCCGAGGAGACGAAGAAGGCCATCAGCGTGTCGCTGGCCATGGCGCCCATCGAGTGGAACGGGGTCAAGATCAACGTCCTGGACGCTCCGGGCTATGCCGACTTCGTGGGCGACGTCCGCTCGGCGGTCCGGGCGGCGGACGCGGTGCTCCTGGTCGTCTCGGCCGTGGACGGCGTCGAGGTGCAGACGGAGGTGGCGTGGGAGCTGGCAGTCGAGGCCGGACTGCCCCGGGCCATCCTGATCAACAAGCTCGACCGGGAGCGCGCCTCGTTCGAACGCACGCTGGACGAGCTCGTGCAGGCGTTCGGCACCCAGGTGGCGCCGCTGGAGCTCCCGCTGGGCGAAGAGCACGACTTCGAGGGCGTCGCGGACCTGTTGTCGCGCAAAGCGTTCCGGTACGGAGGCGGACCGACGGCGACCGAGGGCGAGTGGCCCGACGACATCTCCGGCAAGGCCGATCCCTACCGGGAGAAGCTGATGGAGGCGGTGGCCGAGTCCGACGACGCGTTGATCGAGAAGTACCTCGAGGAGGGGGAGCTCTCGGAGCAGGAGGTCCTCCACGGGGTCAAGAGGGGATTCGCCGAGGCGCGCATCGCGCCCGTGCTCTGCGCGGCGGCCGCCCGCCCGATCGGCGTGGACCGGGTCCTCCAGTACATCGCCGACGAGTTCCCCTCCCCCGCCGATCGCGGCCCGGTGACCGTGGCGACGAAGTCCGGCGAGGAGAAGCAGCGCCCGTGCGACCCGGACGAGCCGCTCACCGCGTACGTGTTCAAGACCGTCTCCGACCCGTACGTCGGCCACATCACGATGTTCCGCGTCTTCTCCGGGCGGGTGCGTCCCGACTCGCAGATGTTCAACGCGACGAAAGGAACGGACGAACGCATCGGGCAGGTGTTCGCGCTTCGCGGCAAGGAGCACGACACGGTCTCGGAGGTGCCGGCCGGCGACATCGGCGCCGTGGCCAAGCTCGGGCACACGACGACCGGCGACACCTTCTCCACCAAAGACGACCCCGTCACCGTTCCCGCGGCAGACATGCCGGAGCCGCTGCTGGCGTTGGCCATCACGCCGAAGACCAAAGGCGACGAGGAGAAGTTGTCCACGGCGCTCTCACGCCTGCGCGAGGAAGACCCGACCCTTCGCGTCGATCGCTCCGAGGAGACCCACGAGACGGTCATGTACGGGATGGGTGAAGCCCATCTGGACGTCCAGATCGAGCGGATGAAGCGCAAGTTCGGAGTCGAGGTCGCCACCGCCCCCGCGCGGATCGCCTACCGCGAGACGATCCGCGGGCCCGGAAAGGGCCTGGGGCGCCACGTCAAGCAGACCGGCGGCCACGGCCAATACGCGATCTGCAACATCGAGATCGAGCCGCTGCCCCGCGGCGAGGGATTCGAGTTCGTGGACAAGATCTTCGGCGGCGCGATCCCGAGCCAGTTCATCCCGTCGGTCGAGAAGGGCGTCGTCAGGACGATGCAGCAGGGCGTGATCAGCGGGAATCAGATGGTGGACATTCGGTGCAGGCTCGTGGACGGGAAGTTCCACACGGTGGACTCGTCCGACATGGCGTTCCAGCTCGCGGGCTCGCTCGCGCTGAAGGAGGCCGCGGCCGATGCGGGGGTGACCCTGCTCGAGCCCATCGTCGAAGTCGACGTGGTCGTGCCCGAGGCCTACACCGGCGACATCATGGGCGACCTGAACTCCAAACGGGCGAAGATCCAGGGGATGGAGTCGGCCGGCGCCGGGAAGCAGCGCGTGAAGGCGCTCGTCCCGCAGGCGGAGGTGGCTCGCTATTCGATCGACCTACGGTCGATGACCGGGGGGCGAGCGGCCTTCACGATGCGCTTCTCGCACTACGAGGAAGTGCCGTCGCACCTCGCCGAGAAGATCATCGCCGTGACCAACCGGGAGAAGGAAGAGGCGCAGAAGAAGTAGCGGGAACCGTCGTCCCCGGGTCAGAAGCGGAAGGACAGGAAGTCCAGGACCAGACGGTTGAACTTCTGCGGCTTGCGGACGTTCACGAGGAGGTCCGCCTCGGCCACCACGCGCTTCTGCGCCCCCGGGATCGTGTCGGCGATCACGTCGGCGATGGCGTGGATCTCGCGCAGGTCGTCGTCTCCCACGACCACCAGGGTGGCCGCCCGGACGTCGCGGAGCCGGGGAAGGGCCGGGGGCGGCTCCTCGACCAGGACATCGTCGAGCAGCAGGGCCGAGGTGTTGTCCATCGCAATCTCGCGAGCCGGGGTCGACGGGTCGGAGGCCGACAGCGGCGCCCACACCGCGAGTTCGATGTCCATGGCCCGGCGAAGGTCCCCCTGCTGGAGGGCCGAGTCCACCTCCCGCACGAGCGCCTGGAGCCCGGGATCCTGCCAGGCGTAGCCGGACAGGACCGGCGCCACCGGGACGATGGCCTCGACCGCCTCGGGGAGGGCCACGGCGGCGTCGATGGCCAACCGGGCCCCGTTGCCGCAGCCCACAACGGCGCACCGCTCCACGTTCAGGGCCGTGAGCAGGGCCTCGAGGTCGCCGAGCTCGGGATAGGGCCCCGAGGGGGGATCCGACCGACCGTAGCCCCGGAGGTCGTACCGGATCGTGTCGTGGAACCGCGAGAAGTGCTCGAACTGCTGGTCCCAGATGCGGGCGTCCCAGAACCCGGGGTGCACGAGCACCACGGGGAAACCTTCGCCCGCGCGCTCGAACCACAGGCTGGCGCCGCCTACGTCGACGAACCCTTCGGCCATACCCTCTATGTCTCGACGAATCGAGGCCGAAGCTTGACGTATGTTTCGTGGAGGAGCTCGGGCAAGACCCGGGTCTTGCCCACGACCGGCATGTAGTTGGTGTCCCCGCCCCAGCGCGGCACCACGTGCCAATGGAGGTGCTCGGGGATCCCCGCACCGGCCACCCGGCCCAGGTTGATCCCGACGTTGAATCCCTGGGGCTCGGCGACCTCGCGCAGGGCTCGGAGCCCTCGCGTCAACATCCGGTCGACGGCCGCGTGTTCGGCATCGGACAGGTCCTCGAGGTCGGCGGTGTGGCGGGTCGGCAGGACGAGCAGGTGCCCGGGGTTGTAGGGGTACTTGGCGAGCGTGACGAACGCGAGCCCGTCCCGGGCCAGGATCCGCTCGTCGCCGGTCCCTTCGCCTTCCAGGAGCCGACAGAAGACGCACCCCTCGGCGTCGTCGTCCCGAGCGGACTCGATGTATTCCATCCGCCACGGCGACCACAGCCGGTCCATCAGGACGGTGCGAACCGCGACTGGGTGAGGCGGCGGCTCGACGCCTCGTCGACGAGCGCCGCGACGAACGCCTCGAACGGGACGCCCTTGACCTCGGTCCCCTCCCGATCGCGGACCGTCAGGACCTCGGACTCGACCTCGCGATCGCCGATCACGAGCACGTACGGCGCCCTGGCGAGCTGTGCCGCCCGGACCTTCTTGCCCACCGTCTCGCCGGACCGATCCACCTCGGGGCGCAGCCCCGCCGCCCGCAGGCGGTCGGCGAGCTCGCTCGCGTATCCGAGGTGCCGATCGGCCACCGGCACGAGCCGAACCTGCTCCGGCGACAGCCACAGGGGGAACGCCCCCCCGTAGTGCTCGATCAACACGCCGCTGAACCGCTCGATGGTTCCGAGGATCGCCCGATGGATCATCACGGGGCGGTGCCGCTGGTTGTCCTCGCCCACGTACTCCATCTCGAAGCGCTCGGGCAGGCCGAAGTCGCACTGAACCGTGGTGAGCTGCCACAGGCGCCCGATGGCGTCTCGGAAGTCGAAGTCGACCTTCGGCCCGTAGAACGCTCCCTCGCCCTCCGCGAGCTCGTAGGCGAGCCCGCTCTTGTCGAGCGCGTTCGTCAGAGCCTCGGTCGCCTTCGCCGCCATCTCGGGGGTGACGATGCTCTGACCGGGCAACGTCGAGAGCTTGATCACCGGATCCGTGAACCCGAAGGTCCCGAGGATCTCCAGCGTGAAGTCGAACACCCCGAGGATCTCGTCGATCAGCTGATCGGGGGTGCAGATGATGTGGGAGTCGTCCATGGTGCCACCTCGGATCCGAAGGAGACCGTGCAGGGTCCCCATCCGCTCGTGGCGGTAGATGGTCCCGAGCTCCGACAGCCGCATGGGCAGATCTCGATACGACCGGATCTGGGACTTGTAGATCAACACATGGAACGGGCAGTTCATCGGCTTGACGTAGTAGTCGACCTGCTCGTCGTGCATCGGTGGGTACATGTTCTCGGCGTACTTCGCGAGGTGACCGGACGTCTCCCAGAGGACGGAACGCGCGATATGTGGAGAGACGACGAGGTCGTATCCGCGCTCGAGATGCAGGTCGCGGACGTAGTCCTCGAGCTCCTTGCGGAAGATCCCGCCCTTCGCATGCCAGAGCCACAAGCCGGGTCCCAGCTCCTCCGGAGAGGAGAACAGATCGAGGTCGCGGCCCAGGCGGCGGTGGTCGCGCTTCTCCGCCTCCTCCAGCCGATGCAGGTGCGCCTCGAGGTCCTCCGGCGTGGCCCACGCGGTCCCGTAGATGCGCTGGAGCATCGGGCGCGATTCGTCCCCGCGCCAGTAGGCCCCCGCCAGCTTCATGAGCTTGAACACGGCCAGCCGCCCCGTGGACGGCACGTGGGGCCCGAGGCACAGGTCCGCCCAGCCTTCGTTCCGGTAGACGGTGACGGTCTCGCCGGCGCCGACCTCACCTTCCTCGAGGGTCTCGATGATCTCCTTCTTGTACGGCTGGTCGGCGAACCGCTCGAGCGCCTCGGCCCGCGAGAGCTCCTCGCGCACGAACGGCTGGTCGGCCGCCACGATCACGCGCATCCGGTCTTCGATCGCCTCGAGATCGGACTCCGAGATCGGGCCGGGGAGCTCGAGGTCGTAGTAGAAGCCATTCTCTACCGGCGGGCCGATCGCGTACCGGGCGCCGGGCCACAGGTCGCACACGGCTTGCGCCATGACGTGCGCCGTCGAGTGCCGCAGCACGTGCAGACCGTCGGGCTCCGAGGGCAGGACTGCCTCCAGCGCGCCGTGCGACGTCGGGACGAACGACAGATCCACGAGCTCGCCGTCGAACCGCGCGGCGATGGCCTCGGGGGGCAGGACGGCCCCGACGGGCTCCCCCTCGGGGAGGTCGGTCACGCGGGCGTCCAGCTCGATCCTCGGCATGGGACGGCCATGCTACCTACTCGTAGGCGATGGATTCGAGGATGTTGAGCTTGGCCGCCCGGCGGGAGGGCAGGATCGCGGCCGCCACACCGAGCAGGGCCGACAGCGCGACGTAGATCGTGAGCTGGCCGCCGGGGATCCCCAGCCGGTCGAACCCCTGCGGCGCGAGCGCCTGTTGCAGCGCCCAGCCGAAGGCGATCCCGATCACCACGCCGAACACGGCTCCCATCACCGAGATGATCACGGCTTCCCAACGCACCATCCGCTTCGTCTGTCGCCGGCTGAGCCCCACGGCACGCAAGAGCCCGAGCTCCCGCGTGCGTTCGTAGATGGACAGGCTCAACGTGTTGACGATCCCGAAGGCGGCGATGACGACCGCCATCAGCAGCAGGCCGGTGAGCAGGTTGAGGATCTGGTTCAGGAACTGGGCGAACTGGTCTCGAAACGCCGCCTGGTCTTGCACCTGGACGTTGGAGAACGGCTCGAGCGCTTGGGCGAGCTGGGATTCCAGAGCGCCGACGTCGACGCCCTCGGCCGCCTTCACCATGACGAACGTGTCGAGCTGCTGGGTGACGTTCTCCTCGAACGTCGGCATCGACACGACCATCTGGTCCAGGATCCCCTGCTCGGCAAAGATCGCCACGACCTCCAGCTCCGTGGTTCCCGTCGCGGCGAACTCGACCTCGAGCGTCTGGCCCACCGTGATCCCCCGGTCGTCGGCCTCGCGCTCCAGCACCGCGACGGTGTTGGGTTCGTTCAACGCGGCGAACGACCCCTGCACGTCTCCCACGTCGGCGACCGACCCGAACGGCTCGACGTCGATCCCGTCGAGGAAGACCGAGTCGCCGTTCAGGCGAATCTCGGTGAACCGCTCCGCCGCGACGGCGGCGACGCCTTCCACCTCGCGCACCTCCTCGGCGACGGTCGTGCTGAAGCCGGTGAACGTCGGCGAGGTCAAGACGAAGTCGGCGCGGAGCGTCCGGTCCAACGTCGCGGTCACCGACGCCTTGGCCGACTCCCCGAACACCGCCACGAACACGACGAGCCCGAGCCCGATCATCAGCGCCGAGGCCGTGGCCGCCGTCCGGCGCGGGTTGCGCATCGCGTTCTCGCGGCCGAGCTTGCCCGGCACCCCCGTTCGGCGGATCGGCGCGCCCAGGGCCCGGGCCACGGGCCGGGCGATCATCGGCGTGAGCATGGCCACCCCGATGAACGTGAACGCCACGCCGATCCCGACGAGCTGGAGCGCGTTGTCCGGGGTGCCGAACAGGCCGTAGAGCAGGGGCACGAGCCCGAGGACCAACACGGCAGCCCCGCTGACGAGCCGGAACCGGAGCGACCGCCCGGGCCGGTCTTGCGCCTCACGGAGCGCCTCGATCGGGGCCACGCGCGCCGCGCGCCGGGCCGGAACGACCGCCGCCACCAGCGTGACGACGGTGCCGACGATGATCGACACGACGAAGGTCCGCGGCAGGATGACGGCGCCGGAGGCCGGAAGGTCGAAGCCGGTGGCGTTCAGCAGCGCGCGGAGACCCATCGCGATGCCGATCCCGGCCAGGACCCCCACCGCCGACGACACGAGACCGACCACGATCGCCTCGGCCACGACCGACGTCATGACCTGTCGCGCCGTCGCGCCCAGCGCGCGGAACAGAGCGAGCTCTCGCGTCCGCTGGGCCACGATGATGGCGAACGTGTTGAAGATGATGAACGCCCCGACGAACAGGGCCACGAACGCGAACACCAACAGCGCGGTGCGGAAGAACCCCAGGCCTTCGCTCACCTGGTCCTGGGCCTCGCCCGCCAGCGTCGCCCCGGTGATCACCTCGGCACCATCGGGGAGGACCTCCGCAACATTCTGCTGCAGCGCGGCCGTGGAGGTGCCCTCCTCGGCCACGATGGTGATGGAGTCGACCTGATCCTGGCGCCCCAGCACCTGCTGGGCCGTTGCCAAGTCGAACAGCGCCCAGGTGGCGCCCATCAGCGAGTCCCCCTCGCCGTAGCCGGCAACCCCGACGACCTCGAACTCTCCGGGCGCACCTTCGAACAGGATCTGCACCCGGCTGCCCACCGCGATGTCGTGGCCTTCGGCCGTGTTCTTGTCGATGACCACCTCGTCCGAGCCCTCCGGCGGCCGTCCGCCGGGCTCGATCTCGAAGCCGCTGAGGTCGTTCCACGAGGACGCCGCTGTGGGCGGCCCGAACGTGCCGATTACCTTGCCGGTCTCGGGATCGACGATCTGGGCGAACCCGAGCACGTCGCCGATCGCCCGCTCCACGCCGGGCACGGCCTCGACGTCGGCGAGGACGCTCTCCGGCAGGGGCCGGCGCTCCTCCATCCCGCCGTTCGCCATCTGCCCGGTGAACGCGTTCTCGCTCCGGACGAACAGGTCGACGTCGGCGGTCCCGCCCTCGATCAGGTCGTTGAACGAGCTGGTCATCGTGTCGGTCAAGACGTAGGTGCCCGCCATGAACCCGACCCCCAGCACGATCGAGATGCCCGTGAGCAGGAGCCGGACCTTGTGGGCGAACAGGCTTCTGAGCGCGGCCCGGAACATCTAGCCCTCCAGGGACTTCAGCCGGTCCAGGACCCGCTCGGTCGTGGGATCGAGCATCTCGTCAACGATCCGGCCGTCCTGGAGGAACACGATCCGGTCCGAGAAGGCCGCGGCCGCGGCGTCGTGGGTCACCATCACGATGGTCTGCCCGTGGTCGCTCACCGCGGCGCGAAGGAACTCGAGCAGCTCGTGGCCCGACTTCGAGTCGAGGTTGCCCGTCGGCTCGTCGGCGAAGACGATGTCAGGCCTGCTGACCAGGGCCCGGGCGCTGGCCACGCGCTGCTGCTGGCCGCCGGAGAGCTCGGCCGGGCGGTGGGTCAGGCGGTCCCGCAGCCCCACCGTGTCCACGACCGTGTCGAACCACGACCCGTCGGGTTTGGTCCCCGCGATGTCGAGCGGAAGCGTGATGTTCTCGGCGGCCGAGAGCGTGGGCACCAGGTTGAACGTCTGGAACACGAAGCCGACCTTCTGGCGGCGCAGGAGCGTCAGCTGCTTCTCCGAGAGGGTCGTCAGGTCCACGTCTCCGATGAAGACGCTGCCCGAGGTTGGGCTGTCCAGCCCCGCCATGCAGTGCAGCAGGGTGGACTTGCCCGAGCCGGAGGGACCCATGATGGCCGTGTAGTGGCCGCGCTCGAACTCGACCGAGACGGTATCGAGCGCCCGCACGGCGGCGTCCCCGTGCCCGTAGACCTTGGTCAGCTCAACCGCCCGCGCGGCGGCTTTGGTGGCGATCCCTGCGGGTTCCGTCGTGGTGGACATGGCTGTGCTCCCCTTGATCCATCCGTCACTGCGTGCCCGTCCCCCCAACCCCCTCGGACCGCCGCGGCGGCCCGATGGTGGGCGCGGCAGGTTTTGAACCTGCGACCTCTCGCGTGTGAGGCGAGCGCTCTCCCGCTGAGCTACGCGCCCGAACCGAGTCAGGGTACCAACCGGTGCCCTCGCGTTCGGCTCCGGCGGGGGGCCCGCTCACTGGCGGCAAAGGCAGACGGCGGCGCGTGCCCGCGTCGCGCCGCCGTCTAATCGGCCGAGCTTCGCAGCCCGGACGACTACGTCGAAGCATGGCACCGCGCGCTTCGAGACGCAACCCCCATTTGCCCAGGTAGGGAGGGCGGGCGGCGCCGGAGGTCCCGGCGCGGCAGGGCCGTCCGCCGAGTCGCCCGGACGCGTGTTCATTACCATCGACCGCGTGGAGCTCAGCGACCTCGCCGTCCCGGCCGAGTCCAAGATCCTCCTCGTCGTGATGGACGGCCTGGGCGGGATGGCCGACGCCGACCACGGGACCGAGCTCGAGGAGGCCCGCACCCCCAACCTGGACCGGCTCGCCGCCGAGGGCGTCACCGGCCTGCTGGAGCCCGTGGGTCCCGGGGTGACGCCGGGGTCCGGCCCCGGACACCTCGCGTTGTTCGGCTACGACCCCTACGAGCATCTCCTGGGCCGGGGCGCGCTCTCGGCCGCCGGCCTCGACGTCGAGCTGCGCCCCGGCGACGTGGCGGCCCGCGGCAACCTGTGCACGATCGACGCCCGGGGCCGCGTGACCGACCGGCGGGCGGGACGGCCTGCCGACGCCGACGCCCGTCGGGTGATCGACCGCCTGTCGGCCGAGGTCCACGTCGACGGCGTCGAGCTGCTGTTCAAACACGAGCGCGGTCACCGGTTCCTGCTGGTGCTTCGCGGCGACGGCCTCGACCCCCGGGTGGCCGACACCGATCCGCAGCACACCGACGTCCCTCCGTTGCCCCCGGCGGCGCTGGATCCCGCCGCTGCCGGAACGGCTCGGCTGACCGCCGCGGTCATCGCCGAGGCCGGGCGGGCGCTGGCGGACGAGCCGGTTGCGAACGGGATCCTCCTGCGGGGGTTCGACTCGCTGCGCGAGCTGCCGGCGTTCGGGGAACGGACCGGGATGCGGGCGGCGGCGATCGCCGTCTATCCCATGTATCGGGGGATCGCCCGGATCCTCGGCTTCGAGGTGTTGGGGCCGCCGGCGGACCTGGTCGAGGAGGTCACGTTGCTCGGCAAACACTGGGCGGACGCCGACTTCTTCTTCTTCCACCACAAAGACGCCGACGCCGCCGGCGAAGACGGCAACCGAGAGGCCAAGGTGGCGGCGATCGAGCGACTGGACGCCATCGTGCCCGACCTGGTCGTCCTGGGACCGGACGTGATCGCGGTGACGGGCGACCATGCCACGCCGACCCAGATGGCGGCCCACTCCTGGCACCCGGTGCCCGTTCTGGTCCACGGGCCCCTCAGCGGGCGGGACGAGGTCGAGCGGTTCGGCGAACGGTGGTGCCGGGCGGGCGGCCTCGGGGTCCGCCCCACGCGCGAGCTGCTCCCGATCCTGATGGCGAACGCCGGTCGGCTCGCGAAATACGGCGCGTAGCCCCGGCGACGAGCGCGCTCCCGCTCTCTGGGGCACGATGCGGCCCGAGGAACGATTCGATCGACCGGAAAGGAGCCCGGACATGGAGTCTCTCGAAGGACGCGTTGCCTTCATCACCGGGGCCAGCCGTGGGATCGGCGCGGCCGTGGCCCACGCGCTGGCCGAACGCGGGGTGCGGCTCGGGCTGGCCTCGCGGAGCGGCGACGACCTCGGCATCGCCGGCGCCGTGGCGGCCCCCTGCGATGTCCGCGATGCCGACGCCGTCAACGCGCTCGTCGCCCAGACCGCGGAGCGGTTCGGCGGCATCGACATCGTCGTGGCGAACGCGGGTGTCGGCGCGTACGGCCCGTTCCTCGAGCTCCAGGAAGAGCACCTCCAGGAGATGCTCGACGTCAACGTGAAGGGGCTCATGACCACGGTGCGGGCCGCCCTCCCCCACCTGTTGCGCAGCGACGCCGCGGACCTGGTGACCGTGGCCTCCGAGGCGGGCCGGCGAGGGCTGCCATTCGAGGCCGTCTACTGCTCGTCGAAGTTCGCCCAGGTCGGTCTGACCCGGGCGCTCGACCACGAGCTGCGGCCGCAGGGCGTGCGATGCACGAACGTATGCCCCGGCGGGGTGGCCACCGACTTCGCGATGGGCCGGGGCCGGACGCCGGACATGCCCGAGCTCGCCGGAATGATGACGGCGCAGGACGTGGCGGACGCCGTGGTGTTCGTTCTGACTCGTCCCCGCAACCACCGCATCCTGGAGATGGCCTTCCGCCCGGTGACCGAGACCTCCTGGGGATGAGCCGCCTCAGGGCGTGGCGTGGAAGGTCGGCGCGAGCGCCGGATAGAGCTCCCGGTAACGCTCGTACCGCTCGGCGTACGGATCGCCCGGCTCCGCCGGCGTGACCTCGATCACCTCGACCAGCTTCCGGGCGGCGTCCTCGACGGTGGAGAACCACTCGGCGCCGACCGCCGCGAGCATCGCCGCGCCCTGGGCGGCTCCTTCCGAGGTGCTCGTGGTGACGACGTCGGCGCCGAGGACCGACGCCAGGATCCGCCGCCACAACGGGCTCTTGCTCCCCCCGCCGGTGGCGCGGATCTGCTCGACGCCGGCCAGGCCCATCGAGCGCATGAGCTCGAACGAGTCCCGCAGCCCGAACGCCACCCCCTCCAGCACCGCCCGGGTCAGGTGCGGGCGGCCGTGGCTCACGGTCAATCCCACGAACGCTCCTCGAGCCAGCGGGTCGGGGTACGGGGTCCGCTCCCCCGTCAAGTACGGCAGGAACAGGAGGCCGTCGCTCCCCGCCGCCACGGATCCGGCCTCCTCCACCAGCGTCCCGAACTCCATCCCCGGGGCGAGCGCGTCCCGGTACCACCGCAGGCTCCCCGCCGCCGACAGCATCACGCCCATGACGTGCCAGCGCCCGGGGACCGAGTGGCAGAACGCGTGGAGCCGCCCCTCCGGTTCGACCAGCGGTCCCTCCGTGGTGGCGAACACCACCCCGGAGGTCCCGACGGACACCGAGACCACGCCCGCCTCCACCGCCCCCACCCCGACGGCGGCCGCGGCCTGGTCGCCGCCGCCGGCCACCACGGGGGTCCCGGCCCGGAGCCCGGTCTCGGCGGCGGCGTCCGCCGAGATCTCCCCGGTCACCTCGGGGCCCTCATAGGTGCGAGGCAACCACGACGGGTCGACCTCGAGTGCCTCGACGACCTCCGAGGACCAGTCGCGGGCCGCCAGGTCGAACAACAGCGTGCCGGCGCCGTCGGCGCGGTCCACGGCATGGCCGCCGGTGAGCCGGAGGCGGACGAAGTCCTTCGGCAGCAGGACGTGTTCGATGCGGGACCACACCTCGGGTTCGTGGTCGCGGACCCACAGGAGCTTCGGCGCGGTGAATCCGGTCAACGCGTCGTTCCCGGTGACGGCGATCAGTCGCTCGCGTCCGAGGATCTCGCGGATGCGGTCGCATTCGGCCTGGGTGCGCTGGTCGTTCCACAAGATGGCCGGCCGAAGCACCCGCCCGCCGGCATCGAGGGCCACGAGCCCGTGCATCTGGCCGGTGAGCCCGACCCCGGACACGTCCTCGCCGGAGACACCCGCCTCGGCCAGCGCGGACCGCACCGCCTGCGTCGTCCCGGTCCACCAGAGCTCCGGGTCCTGCTCGCTCCACAGTGGCCGCGGCGTCTCGTACGGGTACTCGGCCACGCCGGTGGCGCGGATGGCCCCGTCCTGTTCGAGCAACACCGCCTTGGTCGCGGTCGTGGACACGTCGAGGCCGAGCACGAGGTTCACACGCCGCCTCCCCGGAGCGGTCCGAGCGACCAGTGCTCGTGGTGGGTGACCGAGCTGCCGGGCTCCACCCGCTCGAGCGGTCCGAGGGTCTCGAGCTCGCAGAAGTCGTCGCACAGGAAGACCTGCACCGCGGCTCCCCGGTCGGCGTAGCTCGCGCCCGCGACCACGGAGACCCGCTTCTCGAAACGTTGCCCGTCGAGCTCGTACGCGACCCGCCCCGTGCTGGGGGCCGCCCCCAGCTTGAGGCGCGGACCGGCGGGCACGGCGTCGACGACCATCTCGTCCCGATCGAACTGCAGCCGTGGGTCCCGCAGGTCCGAGTAGGGCCACAACACCAGCGAGCGGTCGGCCTGCGGCCCCTCGCCGAGGGGCGGGAGCGGCAGGACGACCCGTCCGCCCAGCCGTACCTGCGTGATCGCCCAGGGGGCGATCGTGAGCGCCGTTCCCGACTCGTTGCGGACCTCGTGCCCCACGGACCACCCGCCGTTCGCGGCCCGGACCTCGAGGGTCTTCACGAGCCCGACCCCGTCCACCGGCGCCTCGACGCGGATCCCGCCATCGAGCTCCGTCACCTCGCAGGGGGCCTCGTCGGGCTGGTAGGTGAACTCCTCGACCTCGGGGGCCGCCCACAATCGGTGGCCGCCGATCAGGCGGAACCGCACCCCGTCGGACCGATCGAGGGTGGCGTCGGGCAAGACCGCGAGGACGTTGCCCGCGTCACCGACGAGTCCGAGCACGCGGGGGCCCACCGAGGTCGTGACGACCACCGCGACGCCGTCGCGCTCGAGGCGGACGCCGCGGTGGCCTTCGAACGTGACGGTCTCGACGGTCGTCACCGAGCACCGAGCAGCAGCTCGACCGTGAGCTGATCGAGCCGTTCGTACGGCTGCCCCCGGGCGGCCAGGGCGCGCCGGTCCAGCTCGAGGTCGCCCAGGGCGGCGGCGCGTTCGGCCGAATACGGACCCAGGAACGGGGCCATCGACCCGTCGTCGGCGTTGACCTCGGCCACGAGCGCTTGGATCTCGGGGTCGGCATTCCAGCGCTCGGCCTTCTCCTTGAGGATCAGGTAGGTCCGCATGCAGCCCCGGGCGAACGCCTTCACGTCCTCGTAGTCCGAGGTCCGGTAGGCGTGCGCGTCGAAGTGGCGGCTCCCGTCGTAGCCGACGTCTTCGAGGAACTTCACGAGGAAGAACGCCGCCTTCGGGTTGGCCGAGCCGAACCGCAGGTCCTGGTCGTACCGGCCGGGGATCTGGTCGTTCAGGTCGATGTGGAACAGCTTGCCCATCGACCACGCCTGCGCGACGTGGTGCGTGAAGTTCAGACCGGCCATGTGCTCGTGGGCGACCTCGGGGTTGACCCCGACCATCTCGGAGTGATCCAGCGTCTCGATGAACGCCAGCATCGCGCCGGTGGTCGACAGGTAGATGTCGCCCCTGGGCTCGTTCGGCTTGGACTCGAGCGCGAACCGCAGGTCGTACCCCTGGTCCTTCACGTATGCGCAGAGGAAGTTCATCCCCTCCGTGTAGCGCTGGAGCGCGACCAGCGGGTCCTTGGACGAGTCGGTCTCGACGCCCTCGCGGCCGCCCCAGAACACGTACGTGGTGGCGCCGAGCTCGACGCCGAGGTCGATCGCCCGCATCGTCTTGCGGATGGCGAACGCGCGAACGCGCGGATCGTTCGCCGTGAACGCGCCGTCGCGGAACACGGGGTCGCGGAACAGGTTCGTCGTGGCCATCGGAACGATCAGCCCGGTGGCGTCGAGCGCCTTCTTGAAGTCGGACACGATCTGGTCGCGCTCGTGAGCGCTCGCGTCGATCGGCACCAGGTCGTTGTCGTGGAGGTTCACGCCCCACGCGCCGACCTCCGCGAGCAGCTCGACGAGCTGCACCGGCGAGAGGATCTCTCGGACCGGCTCGCCGAAGGGGTCGATCCCCGGGTTCCCGACCGTCCACAACCCGAACGAGAACTTGTGCTCGGGCCTCGGTTCGTACGCCATCGACCTCACCTCCACCCTTCGCCCCACCCTATCCGTTCACGGTCATGGCCCGGTCCGGGCGCAGCAGGAACGGCGGCAGCCACGCCGGGATGTTCGAGAACGGCAAGACGTCCGGGTGCAGGTCGATGCCCAGCGCCTCGGTCATGAAGCGCCGGCGCGCCCGGACCCGGTCCCAGGCCGCCGGGTACCGCGTGGCGAAGGTCTCACGCAGCTCCTCGTCGGCCAGGGCGATCCCGTCCTCGATGTTCGTCGTGAAGTACTCGGTGCCGGTGGCGGGGATCACGTCCACCTGGAACGCCATGCCCGACCGCAGCTCGACCTCGGAGCCCGGTGCCACCGGCGAGTTGACCCACTCGTCGAGGTGGATCTGGTGGCCCGGGTTCAGGAACAGGCCGAAGAAGGGGTCGCCGATCCGGCGGTGGATGATCTCGTGCAGCGCCCCCCCGGTCTGGCCGACGTGGAGGGCCTCGTACCAGGCCACGATCGCCTCGAAGTACGGTCCCACGAGCTTGTCGACGTAGTCGCCGATCGACGGGGGAAGCTCGTCCGCGTCCTCCACGACGAAGCCGGCGCGGCAGTTCAGCGCTCCCCAGATGCCGAACGCCACCGTGAATCGATCGCCCCGCTCGATCCGGCGCTCGCCCGGGCTGAGCAACCCGAGGGTGGCCCGCTCCCCGCTCGTCAACATCAGGTGGCACGACAGCGGCATGCCGTTCCAGCCGAGGAGGGACACCGCGTCGCACTCGCGCAACCCGGGTTCGAGCCCGAACAGCAGCCGCCGGACCCCTTGCGAGGTCCAGCAGGAGGCGTATTCGAACGCCGCGAGCTGCTCGACCTCGTTGATCACGCGGAGGCCGTCTCGAGCCCCGATCAGGAGATGGGCCGCGTTCTCGACCGATCCGCCGGCCATCTCGCGCAGGTGGTCGACCAGGAACGCCGGGGCCTCGATGGTCCGCCGGTCCGCGTATTCCTTCCAGCCCACCACGCCGACGCGGCTGCGTTCGCCGATCCCCTCCTCGCCGAAGATCTCGCGCAGCGGCCGGGATCGGTCCCTGGGCTGCCCCGGCAGGCTCAGGTCCTGGAAGAGGTGCCGGCGCATCGGCAGCGGCGCGGCGCCGGCCATCCCGTGGCACTCGTTGCCCACCAGGATCGCCGGGGCCCCCTCGGGACCCATCACGAGCACGGCCTCCTCGAACCTCGGGTCGAACCCGGTCAGGTAGGACAGGTTGGCGCTGTGCTCGCGATCGGCGTAGACGACGATCCGGTCGTATCCGTGCTCGTGCATCCGCGCGCGTAGCCGCTGGATCCGGTCCGCGTACACGGCGGGCGGGATCTCGGGCGCCGCCTCCGGCATCCCGAACTCCGGGAGGGTCACCTCGGCCAGCCGGGCGCTCGTCATGGTCCCGCTCACCCTCCGGCCGGCGTCCACAGCGCCGCCGTCGTCGAGCCACGTTCGAGGACGGCGAATCGATCGGCCGGGACCTCGAGCCAGGGGCCGACGTCGCCATCCGGCCACCGGACGCGGACTTCGGCCGTGTCGGCGTCGCCGAGCCCGACGTGCATCCATCCGAGCTGCCCCCCGGCGTGGCCGCCGCCGATCGTGACCTCCCGTTCGATCGTCCGGTCGCCGAACCGAACCTCGATCCACGAGCCGACGGCGTCGCGGTTCGGTCCGGGCTGGCGCGGCTGCACGGCGATCCAGTTGCCCATCGGCTCGGGAGCCTCGGACGTCCCTCCGCCCACGTTCCGCCACAGGTTCACGTTCTCGCGCCGGTTGACCTGCACCAGGTCGAGGAGCCCGTCCAGGTTCAGGTCGACGAGCGCTCCGCCCCGGCCGCGGGCGAAGCTCACGATGCCGGCGGATCGACCACCCTCGACGAAGGTGCCGTCGGGCCGGCCGAGCAGCAGGTTGCTCGGGTCGCGCGAGGCGTATCCCACCTGCTCTTCGACGTTGCCTTTCGCGACGAACAGGTCCACGAAGCCGTCGTTGTTCACGTCGTCGAACTCGGCGTGCCAGGCGGTCGAGGGCAACACGTCGCCGCCGACGTACGGCCGGTGGGCGGTCGCCCCTCGGCGGATCGCGATGTCGACGTAGTGCGGGCCGGCGGCGCCGCTCGCCAGCGTCTGGAGCTTGTTGTCGCCCTGGCTGGTGAGGAAGACCTCGGGGAGCCCGTCGCCGGTGAGGTCCTGGCTGGCGATCCCCATGCCCCAGATCTGGAGCGGCTGCCAGCCGTCGTCATCCGAATACGCGCGAGGCGACTCGCCCTCGGCCACGCGCCAGAGCTGGTCCTGGCCGTCGTCGTAGTAGTGCCGGTCGTTGGTCATCCGCAGGTCGACCCGCCCGGATCGATCCCAGTCGCTGAAAAGGATCGAGAGCGTGCACAGGCCGGGGACGAGCGGCGTGGGCGCGCCGTACCGGTCGGCGCCGGCCGGGCGGAGCAGGAGGTTGTCGTCGCACGTCGCGGCGTCGCGTCCCCGCGAGAGGTCGAGGTAGTTGCCGAACGCCATCGTCGGCAACGCGGCCGCGCCTTCCCACTTCGCGCTGAACGCGGCCGTCCACGCCTCGCCGCCGTCGATGCCCCACCGCTCGTTGGCCCGCTCGAACCGGCAGTCGCCGAGCCCGCGCAACATCACGTTCTCGCCGAATCGCAACACGGCCAGGTCGGTCCGCGTGTCTCCGTCCACGTCGATCGGATACGCCCCGACCACCTCCGTCAGGTCCATGGTCGGGCTCGGGACGGGGGCGAACCGCAGCGGGCCGCCGACCTCGCTCCGGTTCCGGTACAACGCGGCCGGTTCGCTGCCACCGGCGAAGTACAGATCGGGCCGGCCGTCGTCGTCGCAGTCGAACGCCGCCACGCCGCCTCCCACGAAGAACGTGAAGTCGCCGTCGTAGACGTGCTCCACGCCGGCGGGGGCGGCCTCCTCCACGTACCACGGGGCCTCCAGAACGGCCGGGCCGCGCTCGGCGCCGAACACCTGGGCCGCCGCCGCAAGGCCCAGCAGCCCGGCGATGGCCCCCACGGCGAACCCGCCGGCCAGCCATTGCCCCGACCTCCCTCGCCGGGACCGATCTCGGTCAGCCGTCGCCGATCCCCCTTCCCGTGAAGTACCGCTGCGCACGTTCCCACGCCGCGATGCCACAGACCGAACCCAGCGTGCGTCCTCGGAAGTCGTCCGCTGCGATGTGGATCCCCCCGTACAGCCGCGAGACGCCGGCCTGGTCGGCCGCGTCGTAATACGTGGCGGCCTGGAGCGTGACGTCGCCGGTCGGACCGGCCTCGACCTCGAGGGAGCCCGCCGGCTCGTGCCATTTGAACAGACCGCCGGGGAAGTACTCGCTTCCGGTGAACGCGGTCATCACCTCGGCGGCGGCCCGGCTGAACGTGCTGTGCCCCGAGACGTAGCCGGCGAACGCCGGGGTGACGAAGGTCGGCACCTGGTAGGGCACCCACTCGGTCGCGAGGATCCATGCGGCGCCGCTCGCCTCGGTCTCGGGATCGTCCGGATTGCCGCCCCAGGCGTACACCGCGATCTCGCCCTCGTGCCCCGCGAGGGCCTCGTGGCGCTCCCCCGGCGCGGTCGTGGCGCGGCCGATCACCTCGACCAGTCCCGGATCGAGCGGCAGGCCGTCCGGATGATAGGCCGGGCCCTCGGGGTCGCTCGACTGCCCCAGCGAGCCCAGGTACCGGATCATCGAGATCGGCCGGACCGAGTCGTAGTACCCCTTGGCGCCCCACGCCGCGACCGCGGCGTCGTGAACGGCCCCGTTGAGCGCGAGGTAGAGCTTCACGTCCCACTCGAGCCGGTCGACCGGACCTCCGGCGCCGCCGATCTGGAACGAGACCCCGCGCGAGTCCGACACCTCGTTCGCGATCACGTTCCAGTGGCCCGGCGGCGTCTCGGACCTCGGTCCGTCCGCCCAGTACTCGACGAGCGCGCGAGCGAAGTCGCCGCGGTTGACGGGGTTCGGCTCGTACGGCTGCCCGGTGACCGGGTTGACGTCGTAGCCGTCGCCGTCGTTCGAGCCCAACGGGTTGTCGCCGATCGAACCCGGTGAAACGTCCACCGTCACCCCGTCGCTCGCGTCGAGCCGACTGCTCAGACGCAGCACCTCGAGGGCGGAGGCCTTGAAGTCCCCGTCCGAGCTCGGATCGCCGAGCTCGGGGGGCGGCCCGGGGTCGATCGGGAGGCCGCGCGCTCCTCCGTCGGGCAGCGCGAAGCCCTCGACGTGCCCCCAGTGCGGCCCGACGAACTGCTGCACGCCGTTCTGGATCGGGATGCCGTTCTGCGAGACCATCTCCGCGAGCTGCAGCGGCTGCCACCGGTTCGGGTCCACCATCTCGATCGTCGATCCGTCCGCCACCTCCAACGGAGGGTTCACGGGCTCGTAGCCGCTCGTGTAGCCGCCCTCCTCGTTCGCGCCGTCCACGAGCCCGCGCTCGATGACCGCGGCGGCGATGCGGTTGCCCAGCGCTGCCGGCGAGTCGCCGACGGTGCTGGTGCGCTCGATCCGGTAACACAGGTCCGCCATCAGCCGGTCGAACTCGGCGATGGAGTCGGCCGCCCCGACCGACTCGAGGTATCGCTGCTCGAGCACGCGATAGGCGGCGTAGCTGATCGCCTCCTCCCGCGCGGCCCGAACGTCGTCCGCCGAGAGCTTCTCGTGAACGAGGTAGCCGGCCGCCTCGGGCTCGTAGGCGGCCCAGGCATCCCACATGGCCACGGAGGTATGGAACAGGTTCCGGGCGTGCACCGTCGGAGCGGGCAGATCGCGCCGGATGGCGGTCAGCAGGCTCTCGTTCCACCGGCGGGCAACGGACCATCCAGGCGGGCTCGCCGCCGGGATGCACTCGTCGCCGGACGGCGACGTGGCCCGGACCAGCGCCGCGCCCGCCAGCACCGTGACCACCCCGATCGCCGCGCCCAGCGCGGCCATCCGGCGCGCCGGGCGATTCCCCCTGGTCTTCGCGTCCACGCCTTCGCCCTCCGGGCCATCGCGGCCACCCGCCAGCGGCCCGCGATCGTGACCGCGGCCGGCCATCATCCTCTCCCGGCGCGCGCCCGTCCGCCTGTGCCCGCCGGGCGGCCGTCCGTGTTGGCGGGGTCGGCGATCACCGCAGACATGACCAGCTCGGCCGCTCCGATCAGATGGGCGTCCGATCCGAGCGCGCTGGGCACCACCCCAGCCTGCGGGAGCGAGGCCTCGAGCGCGCGCACGCGCATCCCCTCGAGCACGGACGGCTCGAAGAAGCGGAAGAGGCGGTGGAACAGCCCTCCCACGACGACCAGCTCCGGGTTGAACAGGTTCACCAGATTGCCGATCCCCAGCCCGAGCCAGCGTCCGACCTCTTCGATCGCCCGGAGCGTCGCCTCGTCCCCCTGGGTGGCGCGCGCGGCCAGCAGGTCCAGGTGATCGGGCCCCACGTCCAGGCCGGCGCGACGCAGGAGGGCGGCCTCGCCGGCCTCCGTCTCCCAGCACCCCGTCTCGCCGCAGCCGCAGGGAAGACCGTCCGGGTTGATCAACATGTGGCCCGCCTCGCCGGCATACCCGGAGGCGCCCAGCAGCGGCTTGCCGTCCACGATGATGCCGGCGCCGATCCCCACCTCGCCGGAGATGAAGATCAGGTTGTCGACGCCCGGCCGCGACCCGCGGCGATGTTCGGCCAGCGCGCCGAGGTCGGCCTCGTTGGCCGCGAGCACCGGCACGCCGAGATCGAGCCCCTCGGCGAGCATGGCCGCCAGGGGCACGTTGCGCCAGCCGAGGTTCGGGGCCAGGTGGACGAAGCCGTCGGAGCGCCGGGTGATGCCGGCCACCGCCGCGCCGACGCCCGCGAAGACGTGCCCCCCCGGCAGGGCGTCCAGGAGCGGGCCGGCCAGCTTCGCGACGTCCTGGACGGTCTCCTCCGGCGAGAACCGACCGCGAGGGCGCGCGATCCGGATCCGGTTGTACACGTGTCCGCCCAGGCCCACGGTGGCCACCGCCACGGAGTCCACGGTCATCTCGACGGCCAGGACCACGGCGCCGTCCGGCCTCGGATGAACGACCGGCGAGGGACGACCCGGTCCCGACGGGGCGGTCTCGGGTCGCTCCTCGACCAGGCCGAGGGCGGTCAACTCTCCGAGCAGGTCGGCGACGGTCGATCGGTTCAGGCCGGTGGCCGAGGTGAGCTCGGAGCGCGACAAAGGGCCCGTTAGGTGGAGGCGTTCGAGCACGATCCCCAGGTTGTGGCGGCGGACCTGCTCCGCGGCTACGCCGCGGCGTCCGGCAGGGCCCCCGCTCGAGATCGCGGGGGCGATCTCGGCGCGTTCTCCCGGATTTGTTGGGGTCCCCGCGATATCCAAGACGTCGCCCTCCCCGCTCAGCTTGCCATCGGGGCGATCGGGACGGTGGTGCGGAAGCCGGCCACCATGCTCGCAGGGTAGCGACTGGCATCTCCGCACGCAACCGGCAAGGCCTCACCTCGGCCTACGGATGCGGGCGGGGAGAACGGGATTTGTTGTGAAGGCGACTTTACTCGCGTGGATCGGGTGTGAGATGCTCCGCGCGTCTTCGATCCGGGGGTGGATCGAAGACCGTATAGGCAGTCGAGGGGCTGCGAGGGGCGATCGTGACGCCGGGCAACCGGTGGACGTCCCGGCGGTCGGGATCGCGGCGGTCAAGGGTCGGCGCGAAAAGAGGCGCCGGCCGGAAGGAGGGAGCCATGCTCAGGCGTCGGCTGTGGGTGATCATCGCCCTGTCCGCGCTGGTGCTCGCTGCGTGCGGCGACGACGACGGCGACGATGGTGGTGGTGACGGCGGCGGAGGTGACGGCGGCGAAGAGGTCACCATCGGCGTCTCGTGGAACAACTACAACGAGGAACGCTGGGCCCTGTGGGACGAGCCGGCCATCCAGGCGGCGCTCGACGAGGCCGGCGCGGCGTACATCTCCTCGGACGCCGGGTCGTCGGCCGAAAAGCAGCTCGACGACGTCGCGAACCTGATCTCCCAGGGGGCCGACGCCCTCATCATCCTGGCGCAGGACGGTGAAGCGATCCGGCCGGCGGTGGCGGACGCCCTCGAACAGGGCATCCCCGTGATCGCCTACGACCGCCTGATCGAGGACCCCGGAGCCCTCTACATCACGTTCGACAACGTCGAGGTCGGGCGCCTCCAGGCGCAGGCCGTCTACGAGCAGGTCCCCGAGGGCAACTACGTCTTCATCAAGGGGAACTCCGCGGACGCGAACGCCGACTTCGTGCACTCGGGCCAGCTCGAGGTGCTGCAGGAGGCCATCGACGCCGGTGACATCGTCAACGTCGGCGAGTCCTACACGGACAACTGGGACCCGGCCGTCGCCCAGACCAACATGGAGCAGTTCCTGACCGAGAACAACAACGACGTCGACGCCGTCGTTTCGTCGAACGACGGGATGGCCGGAGGTGTCGTCGCCGCTCTCGCCGCGCAAGGCCTCGATGGCGAAGTGGCGGTCTCGGGACAGGACGGCGACCAGGCGGCCCTGAACCGCGTGGCCCTCGGGACGCAGACCGTGTCGGTGTGGAAGGACGCCCGGGAGCTCGGCTTCGCGGCCGGCGAGGCGGCGGTCCTGCTCGCTCAGGGGACGCCGCAGGACGAGATTCCGGACACCATCATCTTCGACTCGCCCGGCGGCAACCAGATGACGTCGATCCTGCTGACGCCGATCGCGGTCACGCAGGACAACCTCGACGTCGTCTTGGACGCCGGCTGGATCGACGAGGGCGCCCTGTGCCAGGGCGTCGACGCCGGAAGCGTGGCGGTCTGCGGCTGATCGACTCGATCGGGCCGCAACGGCCCGTGGCCGATGGCCCGCGCCTCACTCGGGGAGACCTGAACGAGGCGCGGGCCCCGGTCGAGCGTAGGATGCTGAAACCGTGACCGAGACCGAGGTCTCCGCGGCCGAACGCGGCCAAGAGGCGGTGGGGCCGGAGCAGGTGGCCCCCGGACCGCGTTCGTGGCGTTCGATCCTGCGCTCGGCGGAGATCGACGCCCGGCTCGCCGGAATGCTGGCCGCCTTGGCGATCATCTGGATCGTCTTCCACATCATCACGCCGGGAAACACGTTCCTCACCCCGAGGAACCTGTGGAACCTGTCGGTCCAGAGCTCGGTCGTCGCCATCATGGCGACGGGGATGGTCCTCATCATCGTGACGAGGAACATCGACCTGTCGGTCGGAGCCGTGATGGCGGTCGCCGGGATGGTCATGGGTGCCGTGCAAGCGGACTTCCTGCCGGAGGTCCTGCGGTTCGACCATCCGGCCACGTGGATCATCGCCCTGGTGCTCGGCCTCGCGCTCGGCGCGGCCATCGGGGCGTTCCAGGGCGTCATCGTGGCGTTCGCGGGCGTCCCGTCCTTCATCGTCACGCTGGGCGGCTTCCTCGTGTGGCGAGGCCTCGCGTGGCGCGTGGCGAGCGGCCAGACCATCGCGCCCATGGACACGAACTTCCGGCTGCTCGGTGGCGGCGCCGAAGGAAGCATCGGCGGCACCTGGAGCTGGGTGGTCGGGATCGTCGCCTGTGTCGGCATCGTGGCGCTCCAGCTGGTGAAGCGGCGGCAGCGCGGCCGTTATGGGTTCCATCTGCGGCCGATGTGGGCGGAGGTCGCGCTCGGGGTCGCCGGGTGCGGAGCGGTCCTGGTGGCCATCTGGTTCCTGAACCGCTACCACCTGCCCGCCGGGGTCGTCGAGCGGCGCGGCTTGCCGCCCGGGACGAACGTCTCGCAGGGCCTCGCGATCCCGGTCCTGATCGCGCTCGGCGTGGCCGTGGTGATGACCTTCATCGCCACCCGCCGGCGGTTCGGGCGCTACGTCTACGGGATCGGCGGCAACCCCGAGGCGGCCGAGCTGGCCGGCATCAAGACGAAGGGAACGATCGTCAAGACCTTCACGCTGATGGGGCTCCTGGTCGGCCTGGCGGCGGCGGTGCAGATCGCCCGGCTCAACGCCGCCGTGAGCAGCCTGGGAACCGGGATGGAGCTGAATGTCATCGCGGCGGCCGTGATCGGCGGTACCTCCTTCACGGGCGGCATCGGCACGATCGCCGGGGCGGTGCTCGGCGCGCTCGTCATGCAGTCGCTCGTGTCGGGCATGGTCCTGATGGGCGTGGAGGCGCCCCTCCAGGACGTCGTCGTCGGCATCGTCTTGGTCCTGGCCGTGACGCTGGACACGATCGTCCGGAGGAGGGCAGCCCGGTGATCGATCGCTCCGGTCCCCCGCTCGTCGAGCTCCGGGACATCCGGGTCGCGTTCGGGGGTGTGCACGCGGTTGACGGCGTCACCGTCGACCTCTACCCCGGCGAGGTCGTCGGCCTCGTCGGCGGCAACGGCGCGGGGAAGACCACGTTGATCCGAACGTTATCCGGCGCGCACCCCGCCGACTCAGGAAAGATCTACCTCGACGGCCAGCCGGTGACGATCGACGACCCGCGGGATGCCAAGAACATCGGCATCGAGACCATCTACCAGACGCTCGCTCTGGCGGACAACATCGATGCGCCGGGGAACGTCTTCCTGGGACGGGAGGTGACGACCCGCCTGGGCAACCTCAACAACACCGCGATGGAGGACGCCACGCGGAAGCTGATGAGCCGCCTGAACCCGAAGTTCACGAACTTCGTCACGCCGGTGCAGTCGCTGTCGGGCGGCCAGCGCCAGTCGGTGGCGATCGCCAGGGCCGTCCACTTCAACGCTCGCGTCCTGATCATGGACGAGCCCACGGCCGCGCTCGGACCGGCCGAGACGGCTCAGGTCCGCGGCCTGATCCGGCAGCTCCAGGAGGAAGGGATCGGCATCTTCCTCATCAGCCACGACATCCACGACGTGTTCGACCTGTCGGACCGTATCAGCGTGATGCTCCAGGGCGACCTCGTCGGCACGGTGAACAAGGACGACGTGACCACCGACCAGGTCCTGGCGATGATCATCCTCGGCAAGCTGCCCGGGCAGGTGACCGAGAAGGAGCTCGAAGAGCTCCGCTGAGGCAGGCCGTGACCCGTTGCCGCGCCGCATTCGCGCTGTTCGCCGCGGCCGCGTTGGTGGCCGTGCCCGCGAACACGGCGGCGGCCGAGCCGGAGGATCCCGTCATGATCGCCGCCATCGGCGACTCGATCACGCGGGGCACGAACGCGGCCTGGTGGTTCGGCGACCATCCCAGCCTGTCCTGGAGCACCGGGTTCAACCCGCTCGACGGGCTGAACAGCCACTACGAGCGCGCGATCCGGGGACGGCCCTGGCCGTGGCCCCGCGAGCTCAACGTCTCGGAGGCCGGGGCGACCATGGCGGACGCGCCGGCGCAGGCCCGGGCCGTCGTGGCGCGAGGCGCCGAGGCCGTCACGTTCCTGCTGGGGGCGAACGATCTGTGCGCCCCGTCCCCAGAGGAGATGACCTCGCTCGGTGCGTTCCGCGCCGACCTCGAACGCGCGATGGACATCCTCGCCGACGGCCTGCCCGAGGCCCGGATACTGATGGCGAGCCTGCCGAACGTCCATCGGCTCTGGTTGCTGTACCGGCACGATCCCCTCGCGACCTCGTTCTGGCGGCTCGGCCGGACCTGCGGGGCCATGCTCGACCCCGACGCCACGGCCGAGGACCGGTTCCACGTGTTCGTCCGCCAGCTGGCCTTCAACTATGTCCTCGCCGACGTCTGCGCGGCGCATCCGCAGTGCGTGTTCGACGACTATGCCGTCTACCGGCACGAGTTCACGCGCGACGAAGTCAGTGGCCTCGACTACTTCCACCCGAGCCTCGAGGGCCAGAACACGCTCGCCGAGATCACGCGGAGCGTCTGGGGCGAGCGGTGACGGACTACCCGTCGTTGATCCGGTCGCCCCACCAGTCGAACCGGTTCTCCGGATCGCTGTGGACCACCTCGAGATTCGATTCGAGCAGGTCACGGACGAGCTCGGCATTGCCGCCGACGTAGGTGGAGCAATCGTCGATCTCGGTTGCCAGGCACCAGGCGCGATCCTCCGGCCACAGGTAGTTCGGCGACTGATATGTGCCGTCGAACGCGAACCCCTCGACGGCAGACAGCGGCCCGCGCAACAGGAAGTACGCGCGGAAGGCTCCACGGCCGGCCGGGGCCGGGTGGATCTTGACCGTGGGGATCTGGGCCAGCTCCTGTTGCTCGCGTCGGGACGCTCGCAGGGCCCCTCGCCGCCGCCACCAACGCAGGACCGGACTCCGTGGCTCCAACCGGAGCAGCGCTCCTCCCGAGAGGAACCCGAAGCCGTCCCAGACGCACATCCAGCACTCGTCCGGCGTCCTCGTGTGCCGCTCGAGGATCGGCAACAGCCGGGGGGAGACGTGCTGCGGCATCGATCCCTCTTCGGGCTGGAACCCGTCGCCCCACTGGTTGGTGCCCGCCTCCCACTCATCGCCCAGCAACACTCCGAACTGCACCTCGGGATGGATCACCTTCCCCCGCTCGGCCGCTACCTCGGCCCAGGTGGCGTCGACGTAGCCGTCGGGCACTCGACGTTGGGCCGGGTGCAGGATGCGGGCGTAGGCGGCGAACCCGGGAGGCACGATCACTCCGACCCGCGTTCCCTCGCTCGACAGCGGCATCAGGCGCTCGTCCAGCCACGCCCCCGGCGAGACGTCGGAGGTCATCAGCTCGACCCCGGGCGGGGTGGGGAACCGCATCGTGGCACGGTACCGCGGGAGCCGAGGGAGTTGCGGGGGCAGGATGGGTACTACTCAGTCGTGACGAATCGCGACGCACCGCGGGAGCCGGACCGCTCGGCCTTCGGGCCCAACGCCGGCCTGGTGGACGAGCTCTACGCCCGCTACCTCGTGGATCCGCACTCGGTGGACGAGGCCTGGCGCGAGGTCTTCGAGGGCGAGCCCGACGGCCGGTCCTCCCCGCCCGAACGCGCGCCGGATGGTCCGCGAGCGGATCCCGGGGCGACCGAAGCCCGGCCGCGCTCGGGCGACGAGGCCCCATCAACCGATGGCGAGTCGACTCCGCTCACCGGAGCGGCGGCCGTCGTGGCGCGCCGCATGGAGGAGAGCCTGTCGATCCCCACCGCCACCTCCTTCCGAACGATCCCGGCCACGCTGCTCGAGCTCAACCGCCGGCTCGTGAACCGAGACCTCGAGCGCACCGGCGGCGCCAAGGTGTCGTTCACGCACCTGATCTCCTACGCCATCGTCCGCGCCGTGGCGGACTCCGACGCGATGCGCCGAACCTACGCCCTCGTGGACGGGAAGCCCACCGTCACCCGACATGAGCGGGTGAACGCCGGCATCGCGGTCGACGTCCGACGCCGCGACGGGACGCGACTGCTCCTGGTCCCGACCATCCCTGGCGCGGAGGCGCTCGACTTCGCCGCCTTCCGGGAGGCCTACGACGACCTGGTGGGCCGGGCCCGAGCCGGACGCCTGTCGCCGGACGAGCTTTCGGGCGCGACGATCACGATCACGAACCCCGGCACGATCGGGACGGTGCAGTCGGTCCCGCGGCTCATGCCCGGCCAGGCGGCGATCTTCGGGGTCGGGGCGATCGGATTCCCCGCCGAATACCAGGGGGCCGACCCGCGGGCGCTGGCGGACCTCGGCGTCTCGAAGGTCCTGACGATCACCAGCACCTACGACCACCGGGTGATCCAGGGCGCCGAGAGCGGCGAGCTCCTGCGCCGGGTGCACGAGCTCCTGCTCGGCGAGCGCTCGTTCTACGGCGAGATCTTCGACGCGCTCGACGTGCCGGCCCGGCCGATCCACTGGGGCGAGGACCGCCGCCCGCCGCGGGACTCGCTCGCCGCCGTCGAGCGACAGGCCCGCGTCCTGCGGCTGATCAACGCGTACCGGGTCCGCGGCCACCTCATCGCGGACCTCGACCCCCTGGCCGCCGCGCCGCCGCCCACCCACCCCGAGCTCGACCCGGCCGAGTTGGGTTTCTCCATCCGGGACCTGGATCGCCGCTTCCCCGCCGACGGGCTCGCCGGCATGCGCGAGGCCACCCTCCAGGAGATCTGGGACGTTCTTCGCGACGCCTACTGCGGGACGCTCGGCGTCGAATACATGCACCTCCAGGACCCCGACCGCAAGGCGTGGATCCAGGAGCGGGTCGAGGGCACGCGAGACGAGCTCGACCCGTCGGAGCGCGTGCGGATCCTCGAGTCGCTGACCGACGCGGAGGCGCTGGAGCGGTTCCTCCACACGAGGTACCTGGGACACAAACGATTCTCGCTGGAGGGGGCGGAGGCCCTCATCCCGATCCTGCGAGCCACCCTGGACGCGGCGGCGGACGGGGACGTCACCGAGGTCGTCGTGGGAATGGCCCACCGGGGGCGGCTGAACGTGCTGGCGAACGTGCTCGGCGTGAGCCATCGCGAGATCTTCCGCGGGTTCGAGGAGGACCCCGATCCCCTCTCGGTGGAGGGGTCGGGAGACGTGGCGTATCACCTCGGCGCGTCGGGCCGGCACACCGCTCCCTCGGGGAACGCCGTCGAGATCACCCTGGCGTCGAACCCGAGCCACCTCGAGTCCGTTGATCCGGTGGTCGAGGGGATGGCTCGAGCACGGATGGACCTCCTCGGCGCCGAGGACGGCGGCTCCGTCCTGCCGCTGCTGATCCACGGCGAGGCCGCGTTCGCCGGCCAGGGAGTGGTCGCCGAGACCTTCAACCTGTCCCAGCTCCCCGGCTACCACACGGGCGGCACGGTCCACGTCATCGTGAACAACCAGGTGGGGTTCACCACCGACCCCGAACACGGCCGGTCGACCGTGTACCCGAGCGACGTGGCGAAGATGGTCCAGGCGCCCGTCCTGCACGTGAACGGCGACGACCCCGAGGCCGGCGTCCGCGCGGCGCGGCTGGCGGTGGCGTTCCGGCGCGCGTTCCACACCGACGTCGTGATCGATCTGTGGTGTTACCGGCGCTGGGGCCACAACGAGGCCGACGAACCTTCGTTCACCCAGCCGCTCATGTACCGGGACATCGAGGCACGGGCCACCCTCCGCGAGCGGTACGCGCAGCGCCTTGCGGCCCGAGGGCTCCTCGACCCCGACGACGTGGAGCGGTCGTTCCGCGAGCGCACCGACCGGCTCGGACGAACGGTCGACGAGTCCGCCGGCGCGAGATGGCCGGCGCGTCCCAGCCCCCGAACCGGTCCCGAGGTGGAGATCGCAACGGGGGTGTCCCGCGATCTCCTGGAGCGAGCGCTCGCCGGCCTGGTTGCCCTGCCGGAAGGGTTCACGCCGCATCCCAAGCTCGCCCGGTGGCTGGAGCGCCGGGCCGCCGCGCTCGACGACGGCCGCGTCGACTGGGCCACCGCCGAGGCGCTGGGGTTCGGCACGTTGCTGCTCGAGGGCGTCTCGGTGCGCCTGACCGGACAGGACACGCGACGGGGCACGTTCAGCCAGCGCCACGCCGTGCTCGTCGACCACGAGACCGGGCGCGAGCACCTCCCGTTCCGCCACCTGGCCGAGGACCAGGGCGAGGCGTGGATCTACGACAGCCTCCTGTCGGAGTTCGCCGCGATGGCGTTCGACTACGGCTACTCCGTCGCGAACCCGGAGGCGCTCGTGGTGTGGGAGGCGCAGTTCGGGGACTTCGTCAACGGCGCCCAGATCGTCCTCGACCAGTACCTGGTGGCGGCGGAGGAACGGTGGGGCCAGACCAGCGGCCTCGTGCTCCTGCTCCCCCACGGCTACGAAGGCCAGGGGCCCGAACACTCCAGCGCCCGCCTCGAGCGGTTCCTCGACCTGGCCGCCGGCGACAACCTCGAGGTCGCCGTCCCGTCGACGGCGGCGCAGTATTTCCACCTCCTGCGGCAGCAGGTCCGGCGCGACCGGCGGACGCCGCTCGTGATCCTCACCCCGAAGTCGCTCCTGCGGCTCGAGGCAAGCGCCGCGGACGCCGCCGAGCTCGAGACGGGGTCGTTCCGGCCGATCCTGCCCGATCCGAGCACCCCGAAGAAGCCCTCGCGGATCGTCGTGTGCCAGGGGAAGCTCTTCTACGAGCTCGACCGGCGTCGTGCCGAAGAAGGGCGTGTGCGGCTGCTTCGGCTGGAGCGCTGCCATCCGTTCCCGGCGGACGAGCTGCGCGACGCGATCGGCTCGGCCGGGAGCGCCGAGATCGTCTGGGCGCAGGAGGAGCCGGAGAACATGGGAGCCGGCCGGTTCGTCGTGCGGAACCTGCGTGAGCGTCTCGGCCTCGAAGCGAGCCTGGTGTCCCGGCCGGCGAGCGCCAGCCCCGCCACGGGCCGGCGGTCGACCCACGAACGCGAGCAAGCCGAGGTGGTCGCCCGGGCCCTCGGCGACGAGCGCGCCGCTCCAGCCCGGACCTCCGCGTGACCAGAGATCACGTTCCGGACGGGCGTGTGAGGCCGGTCAGCGTTTGAACAGGTCGAGGGCGGCCCGAGCCGCCCTCTTCGAGCTGTAGACGTGGACGTGGGGTTTCGCGGCGGTCCGCAGCACGGTGGCCGTCGACAGGGACGTCTCGACCAGCACCACGTGGTCCAGCCGCTGGATCACCTCCACGCCTTCCAGCGACGCCACCTCCGAAGACGCTTCGCCCACGACGAGCACGTATCGCTGCGGGTCGGTCGAGGTCGCCATCGCTGTAGCCCAGTATGCCGACAGCCGCCCCGCCTGGCATCGGCCGATCACCGTGGGCCGGTTGAGCCGGGACCGAACCGCGAGGGGGAGGCCGTTCGGCCGAGACGGAAACCGCAACGGCCGCCGCCTTTGTCAGCGCGCTGTCGTTCTCGGGCGGAACCGCCCTCCCGGGCGGTTCCGCCTCACCGAGGGAAGACGAGCAGAGGAGAGGAGGAGACGTCATGTCCGCAAGACTGCTCGAAGCACGTCCCTCGGCCGGGACCGACCATCGATCCCGCTCGAGGGCTCGCACCATCGGCCTCACCCTCGGCCTGGTGGGCGTCGCGCTGGTCACGGTGACGCTCGTCAACGCGATCGCCGCGGGGGTCCTCGCCGGCCGGGCCGGCGAGGAGACCACGGTGGCCAGGCTGCTGGCCTGGTCGTTCGGGCTCACGGTGGCGGCGTTCGGAACGTTGAAGCTCGGGATCGCCGTCATCCTGGTGGGGATCCTGGTCCGGCTCTGGTTGCGGGTGGACTCCGTCAAGGACTCGCTTCCGTTCCTGAAGCCGGCCGGCGAGGTCGAGGGTGAACCCGAGACCGGCACCGTCCGGACCCCGTTCGGCCGGGCGACCGCCTCGGCCACCACGCCGAAGCCGTTGCTCATCCACCGAATGGCACGGGCGATGTGGTCACCGATGCTCGCCATGGGGGCGATGGCCGTCCTGGCGGGATTCGTCCTGTCGCTGGTCCAGGCCGACAACGTCGGCACCGACGCCGTGTTGGCGACGAGGCAGGCCGCCTGGGTCCAGGGGCTCCAGTTCCTCGGCGAGGGGTTCCTCCTGTCGGGGATCTCGTTCCTGCTGGGGACGATCCTCGGCTCGCTGCGCAAGAGCGGCGGCGAGGTGCAGGAGTCCGTGGGAGCCGGCGTGAAGACGCTCGACATGCCGCTCACGGCCAAGGTGTTCGTGGGCCTGATGGCGCTCGGCCTGATGGTCGAGGTGTTCCAGTTCGTCGTCTACGCCGTCGTGGCCACGTTCGACGACCCGGCCAGGGTCGCCTCGTACTTCACGTGGCTCGGTCCGGTTCGCGAGGCGGGCCTGGGGATCCTGCTGTCGGGGATCGTCCTCGCCCTCGCCACGATCGCGAAGGCGCTCGGGTTCCAATTCTGGCGGCTCCGCGAGATCGTCGCCACGGGTCGCTGAGAGGAGAGAGAACAGATGGCTTCGACGCTGCACCCCACAACGTTCCGTTACGACGTGAGCCCCCGGGCCTTGCGCCTGAACCTGCCGCAGCGGATCGGCACGGCCCTGTGGCTGCCCATGCTGGTCATGGCGCTCATGGCGTTCCCGGTCGGCGTGGTCCTGGCGGGGATCCGGGCCAACGAGGT
>DASUTU010000116.1:0-16587 GCA_036374435.1 Actinomycetota bacterium
CTGATCGAGTCGCCGGTCGCGAACAGGGTGACTTCGTGCCCGGCCTCGGCGAGCCCGTCGGCGAGGAGCGCCACCACCCACTCGATGCCGCCGTAGCCTTTCGGCGGAACGGCCAGCCAGGGCGGGCAGACCTGCGCGATCTTCATCGGGCGGCCCTCTCGTGCTCGGATCCAGTGCGCCGAGCCTACCGGCTCGGGCCGTACGCACGGAGCGGGCCGCCGGCAGCCGGTAGACTGCCCGGCACGGGACGTGGCGCAGTTTGGTAGCGCGCAGCGTTCGGGACGCTGAGGTCGCGGGTTCAAATCCCGCCGTCCCGACCGGAACCGGCCGAACGACCCTGGCCGGAACGACCACGGTCGGAGTTTCCTCCCGGAGGTACCGGAGGTTTGACGGGCCCTGGGGCCGTCGATACGCTCAGCCGGGCTGTCGAGAGACGGCTCGAACTGTGTTCGGAGGCAGATGACCAAAAGGAGGAGCCGGCTCGCGGCACGGCTGGCGGTCGTGTTCGTCACGGTCGCCGTGTCCTTCGGCTCCGCCTCCCTGACCTCGGCACAACCCACCCAGGAAGAGGTCCGCCGGGCCAAGGCGCGCCTGGACTCGCTCAACCGCGAGCTCTCCCTGCTGGTCGAGCAGTACAACCAAGCGCAGATCCGCCTCCAGCAGCTCCAGCAGCGGCTGGCCGACGTGCGGGCCGCTGCCGACGAGGCGAAATCCGAGGCCTCGAAGGCGACGGCAAGCCTGAACCGCCGCGCCGTTCGCGCCTACACGGGGATGGGCTCGCAGTTCGCCGCGTTGTTCGAGGCCACCTCCATCTCCGACTTCACCGACCGCCTCGAGTTCATGGGCAGCATCGCCCAGCAGGACGCCGACCTGGCGACCGCCGCCGAGCTGGCGCGGCAGAAGGCCGAGTGGACGGCCGAGGAGCTCGCCGCGACGGCGGACCAACGCCGCGAAGCGGTCGCCGAGATCGATGCCAAACGCGACCAGATCGAGGCGCGGGTCGCCGAGGCCCGGGATCTCTACCTGGAGCTCGACCGCGAATACAACGACGCGCTGGCCGCGGCCCGCGCGGCGGCCCGGCAGGCGGCGCAGCAGCAGGCGCCTCCCGCCGATTCGTCGGGTGGGTCGCCCGGCGGCTCCCCCATCCCGCCGCCGCCGGCGCCCAACGGCAACGTCCAGGCGGTGCTGGACGCGGCGTATTCGGTCATCGGCACGCCGTACCAGTGGGGCGGCTCGAGCCCGGAGACCGGGTTCGACTGCTCCGGATTCACGATGTGGTCGTGGGCCCACGCCGGCGTGTCGTTGCCGCACTCGTCGGCGGCGCAATACGCCGCCCTCCCGCACGTGGCCCGCTCGGACCTTCAGCCCGGCGACCTCCTGTTCTTCTACAGCCCGATCTCGCATGTGGCCATGTACGTGGGGAGCGGGCGCATGATCCACTCCTCGAACCCGGGGACGACGGTCGGCGTGGTGGCCGTCTACTGGGAACACTTCGTGGGCGCCGCGCGCCCCGGCTGATCGGGCCGCCGCCCCACCCCTGCACCGCCCCCGATCGCGTGGTATGCCTTCGCCCCGATGGCCGGCCCGCGAACGCTCGCGTCTTCCGACGACCTCGCGCTGGTCGAGCGCCTCCGCGCCGGTGACGAGCGCGCGTTCATGACGCTCGTAGAGCGGTATCAGCCGGCCATGCTCCGGATCGCGCGGATGTACGTGTCCACCACCGCGGTGGCCGAGGAGGTCGTGCAGGACGCCTGGCTCGGCGTGTTGAAAGGGCTGGACGGATTCGAGGGCCGCTCCGCGTTGCGAACGTGGATCTTCCGGATCCTGGTCAACATCGCGAAGACCCGCGGGGCCCGCGAGGCCCGGACCCTCCCCCTCTCGTCCGTGTGGACGCCCGACCCGGACGCCGAACACGCGGTCGAGCTGGACCGGTTCCTGAGCGGCCACGACCGGTGGCCGGGACACTGGGCCTCGCCGCCGGCGACCTGGGAGACCGTGCCAGAGGATCGGCTCCTGTCGACCGAGACGTTCCGCCGGGTGGCCGAGGCCATCGAACGGCTCCCCGACAACCAGCGCGAGGTCATCCGGCTCCGCGACGTACTGGGCTGGTCGTCGCAAGAAGTCTGTAATGCCCTCGACCTGTCCGAGACCAATCAACGGGTTCTCCTGCACCGTGCTCGAGCGAAGGTCCGTCGGGCCCTGGAGGAGTACCTCGCGGAGGGGGCGACGTGACGCGCCCGAAGAGATGAACTGCCGGACGCTGGTCGAGCTCGTCACCGATTACCTCGAGGGGGCGCTCGGGGAGGAGGAGCGCGCCGAGGTCGAGGCGCACCTCGCGCAGTGCGATGGTTGCACGGCCTACCTCGAGCAGATCCGAACCACGATCCGACTCACGGGGCACCTGCACAAGGAGCAGATCCCGCCCGAGGCCCGGGAGCCGCTGCGGCGGATCTTTCGGGAATGGGACGCCGGCCGCTCGGCATCGGATCGCTGAGAGGCACCGAGCGGTGCCGCCCCGCCGACGCGTCAATCGCCCGGCAGGTCGGCCAGCCTGGTGTCGGCCTGTTGGATCAGCGCGTCGTTGCCGATCTCGGCCGCCGCCGACCGGGCCTGCTCGAGCAGCTCGCGAGCCTGGCTGCGCCGGAGGTCCTCCTTGCCGGACGTGGCGTATTTCAGCTTCTCGTCGGCCTTCACGATGAGCTCGAAGATCTCCTTCGGGTCCACGCCCCCACACCCTCAGACCATGTGCACCGGCTTGGCCTCCAGCGCCTCCAGGAACTGACGGATCCCGATCGCGGCGGCGGCGCCTTCGCCGACTGCGGATGCGAGCTGCTTGATCGATCCGGAGCGCACGTCGCCGGCGGCGAACACTCCCGGCATGCTCGTCATCAGGCCCATCCCGGTCACGATCAGCCCGCGCTCGTCCAGGTCCAGCATCCCTTTGACGAACTCGGTGTTCGGGTCGAGCCCGATGAACACGAAGCTCGCCGCGGGGTGCAGCTCCTCGGTCGCGCCGGTTCGTTCGTCCCGGAGGACCACGACCCCCAGCTTGCCGCTCCCGTCGTCCTTCGGACGGAACGCGACGACCTCGCGGTTCAGCAGCACCCGCATCTTGGGGTGGCCCAGGACCTTGTCCTGGAGGAGCCGGCTGGCGGTCAGGCGGTCTCCGCGCTGGACGATCGTGACCCGCTCGACGAACTCCGTCAGGAACAACCCCTCCTCCAGGCCGCTGTTCCCGCCGCCGAGCACGACCAACTCCTCCGCGCCTTTGTAGAACGGACCGTCGCAGGTCGCGCAGAAGTGGATCCCGGCGCCGATCAGGTCGTCCTCTCCCTCGGCGCCGGTGCGGCGGTAGGTCGATCCGGTCGCGACCAGCAGGGCGCGGGCGTGGTAGTGCTCGCCGGTGGCGCACTCGACCTCGCACCGTTCGCCGTCGGTCGAGATCTGGGTCACCGAGACGGCCTGGAGCAGCTCGACGCCGTAGCGGCGGGCCTGCTCGACGATCCGGTCGGCCAGCTCGGCGCCGGCGATCCCCTCCGGGAACCCCGGGTAGTTGTCGAGCCGTTCGGTCACGCCCGCCTGCCCGCCGAGGCCTTTGCTGTCGATGACCAGGACCTCCATGTTCTCGCGGGCGGCGTAGATCGCCGTGGTCAGGCCGGCCGGCCCGCCGCCGATCACGATCAGGTCGTAGACGTGCATCATGGCCGAACGCTCGAGGCCGATCGTCGTCGCGAGCTCCTCGTTCGACGGCTCGGCCAGGTGCGAGCCGTCGGGGAACAGGATGGTCGGGATGATGTTCTTCCCGTCGTTTCGCTCCTGGACGATCCGAACGCCGTCCGGATCGATCTCGATGTCGTGCCACTCGAACGGCACCCGCTGATCGCCGAGGAACCGTTTGGCGCGCCGGCAGTCGGGGCACCAGCTCGCGCCGTACACCTTGATCATGTCGTCCACGGATCCCACCCCTCACGCGTCTCGGGCGTTGGCTCGGTCCCCCCGAACCCTGCGAGCGTTACACACCGGGACCCGCCATGCATTCGACCGCCGACGCGGGCAGCCGGTACCGTGGTGGGGCCGCCGACCGTGAGGAGGAGCGTGGACGCCGCGGGGATGGTCTCGGGACTGACGCCCCAGGTGACCGCACGCCTCGAGGCGCTGGATCGCGACCGAGTGCTCGAGCGCATCCGGGCGGGGGATCACACCGTGTGGAAGGACGACCCCACGGAGATCGCGAACCGTCTCGGCTGGCTGACCGTGGTCGAGCCGATGCGGGAGCGACTCGGCGAGCTCGAGTCCTTCGCCGCCGAGGTGGCCGAGGAGGGCGTGGGGACGGCCGTGCTGCTCGGCATGGGCGGCTCGTCGCTCGCGCCCGAGGTCCTGATGCGCACGTTCGGTGGGAGCGGGATCGAGCTCGTCGTGCTCGACACCACGCACCCGGCCACGGTCCAGCGCGTCGGCGCCGGGCTCGACGTGGAGACGACCGTGTTCGTGGTGGCGAGCAAGTCCGGCACCACGATCGAGACGCTCTCGCACCTCAACCACTTCTGGGAGATCGCGCCGAAGGGCGACCGGTTCGTGGCGATCACCGATCCCGGAACCCCGCTGGAGTCGCTGGCGGCCCGACGCGGGTTCCGGGCCTCATTCGCGAACCCCGAGGACATCGGCGGGCGGTTCTCGGCCCTGTCGTACTTCGGCCTGGTGCCGGGGGCGCTGGTCGGAGCGCCGCTCGCGGAGCTGCTCGACGCGGCGCGGCGGATGGCCGACGCGCCGGACGTCGCCGCCGAGAACCCCGGGGCCGTCCTCGGCACGCTGCTGGGCGAGGCTGCGCGGCGGGGGCGGGACAAGCTCACGTTCGTCCTCCCGGAACCGATCGCGTCGTTCGGCGACTGGGCGGAGCAGCTCCTCGCGGAGTCCACGGGCAAAGAGGGCCTCGGCATCGTGCCGGTGGTCGACGAGCCGCTCGGCCCACCCGAGGTCTACGGCGACGACCGCCTGTTCGTGGCGATCGGGGACGTGCCGGAACTGGACCCGCTCGAGTCGGCGGGGCACCCGGTGGTCCGCCTGCCGTTCGAGCGGCCGGAGGACCTCGGCGCCGAGTTCTTCCGGTGGGAGCTCGCCACCGCGGTGGCCGGCCACATCCTCGACATCAACCCGTTCGATCAGCCGAACGTCCAGGAGGCCAAAGACGCGACGAACCAGATTCTGGCCGGCGAGGCGGTCGCGGGCGCCGGCTTCGACGACCCGGCGGCCGTGCTCGATCAGGTGCGGCCGGGCGACTACGTCGCGCTCCTGGCCTACCTGGACCGCACCCCCGAAACCGAGCGCTCGCTGGAGCGGGTGCGCCTGGCCATCCGCGACCGGCACCGGGTGGCGACCACCGTGGGGTTCGGGCCCCGCTTCCTCCACTCGACCGGCCAGCTGCACAAGGGCGGCCCGAACACCGGCGTGTTCGTTCAGCTCGTCGACGACACGCGGTCCGTCGACGTCCCGATCCCGGGCCGAGACCTCACGTTCGGGACGTTGATCGACGCGCAGGCCCTGGGCGACCTCCGGTCGCTCCGAACGCGGGGACGCCGGGTGGCCCGGACCACGGTCGACGCGCTCGCGGAGGTGATCTGATGCAGCTCGGGATGGTGGGCCTCGGCCGCATGGGGGCCAACCTGTCGCGGCGACTGATCGCCGCCGGTCACGAGATCGTGGGATACGACGTGCAGCCCGAGAGCGTGACGGCCATAGAGGCCGAGGGGGTGACGGGCGCGAGCTCGATCGAGGAGCTGGTGGGCAAGCTCTCACGGCCGAGGGCGTGTTGGGTGATGGTCCCGTCCGCGTACGCCGTCTCGACCACCGACCGGGTGGCCGAGCTGATGGAGGCCGGCGACGTCGTGATCGACGGCGGGAACACCTACTACCGCGAGGACCTCGACCGCGCGGAGCGGTACGGCGCGCGCGGGGTGCACTTCGTCGACGTTGGGGTGAGCGGTGGCGTGTTCGGCCTGCAACGCGGGTTCTGCCTCATGATCGGCGGCGAGGACGACGTGGTTCGCCGCCTCGACCCGATCTTCGCCGCGCTGGCCCCCGGCGTGGATGCCGCCCCGCGCACGAAGGAACGCGAGACGTCCGAGCCGTCCACGGCCGAGGCCGGATACCTCCACTGCGGACCGGCCGGCGCCGGCCACTTCGTGAAGATGGTGCACAACGGGATCGAGTACGCCCTCATGGCCTCGTACGCCGAGGGCCTGAACCTGCTGGCGCATGCGAACGACGGCGCGCTCGACCGACCCGCCGACGCCGAGACCGCCCCGCTGGCCGAACCTCGCTTCTACCGCTACGACCTCAACGTCGCCGACGTCGCCGAGGTGTGGCGCCGGGGCAGCGTCATCTCCTCCTGGCTGCTCGACCTCACGGCGGCGGCCCTGGTGGAGGACCCGAGCCTCGAGCGCTTCGGCGGCCGCGTCGCCGACTCTGGAGAGGGACGATGGACCGTGCAGGCCGCCGTCGACGTCGGCGTCCCGGCCCCCGCCCTCGCCGCGGCCCTGTTCGACCGGTTCTCCTCCCGTGACCGCGACGAGCTCGCGAACAAGGTCCTGTCCGCGATGCGCAACCGGTTCGGCGGTCACGTGGAGCTGTAGGTCGGAGCTCGGAACCTGCCGATCAGGCGCGCCGGGACGTGGGGCCGACCCACAGGTCGGCGAAGCTCGCCGAGGACTTGCCGAACTCCCACCAGCCCTGCACCCACGGCTGGACGTACGCCAGGCTCCGTCCGTACGCCAGCGGGATCAACGCCACCCGCTCGACGACCGCCATCCGGTCGGCCTCGTGATACAGGTCGAGCCGGGCCCGGTCGCTCCGCTCCTGGCGGGCGCGCTCGACGAGGTCGTCGAAGGGCGGATGGCGGAACCCGCCCTCGTTCGTCCGGCTGTCCGAGTGCAACAACAGACGGAGGTAATACTCGGGGTCGGCGTACCCCGGCAGCCATCCGGACGGCGAGATCGGCCACTGCTCCCACGGGTTCGTGAGCGCCTGGTATTCGCGCGGGTCCCAGGGCTCGAGCGGGAAGGTCAGCCCCAGGACCTCCTCCCACGATGCCACCACGACCCGCAGGATCGAGACCCACTCGTGGAAGGCGCCGACGACGACGCCTTCGGTGATCCCCGAGCGCGCAAGGTGCTCTCGCGCGGCGTCGGGATCGAACGGGCGCGCGATCTCGGGCGTGTGACCCTGGAGCGCGGGCGGGACGATCCCTCCCGTCGCCATCACCAGGTTCGCCGGCAGGGCCTCGGCCAGCGCCTCGCGGTCGACGGCGTCTGCGAGCGCGCGGCGGAACTCCACGTTGCCGGTCGCCGGGTGGGCGTGGTCGAACGTCAGGTAGAAGCTCCACGCGGCTGCCCCGAGGGTGGCGTTCACGGCCGCGCGCGTGAGATCCGACATCCGCGGCGTGTACCGGACCATCACGAGGTCAAGGCCACCACGCCGGCAGGCCTCGAGCGCCTCGTCGATCGTGGTCCCGACGACCTCGACCCGCGCCGCGTTTCCCCTCCTCGGTCCCTCGTAGTCGGGGCGCCGCACCAGGACCACCCGGTTCTCCGTCCGGGACGAGATGCGAAACGGGCCGCTCACGACCTGGCGCCCGACCTCGGTCCAGTCGTCACCGTCGCGCCCGATGGCGTGGCGGGGTTGCGGACCGCCGTCGGGACGGTTCATCACGCTCAGGAAATACGGAGCGGGGGCGACCAGCCGGAACTCGACCGTGCGGTCGTCGAGCGCCCGCACGCCGATCGCGTCCGGATCGGGGTTTCGGCGCAGGTAGTGATCCTGGCCGTTCTCGAGGACGAAGTAGATCGCGACGGAGGAGCCGGGGGCGTCCGGGTTCAGCACCCGCTTGATGCCGAACTCGACGTCGTGCGCCGTCAACGGCGTCCCGTCGGACCAGCGGAGCCCCTCGCGCAGATGGAACACGTACCGGAGGCCGTCGTCGGAGATCTCCCACCGTTCGGCGAGCGACGGCACGATGGTGCGCTCGGGCCACGCCTCGACCAGCCGGTCGAACAGCTGCATGCAGAGCTGGATGTTCGGCCACGCGATGGCCGAGCGCGGGTCGGGGTCGTTGGGCAGGAAGCTCGACGCCACCCGTAGGGTGGCAGAGGGCGTGACCTCGGGCGGGTCGGGCGGAGTCCAGAAGGTGAACGCGCGCTGGTACGTCTCGTTGGCCTCGGCGAAGCGCAGCGACATGTGCAGGGCGAGCGCGAGCTTGAACAACACCAGCGCGACCTCGTGGCGTTCTCCTCGGCGCTCCAGGATCGGCAACAGCTCCCGGTAGTGGCCGATGGCCTCGTCGAGCGCGTACTCCTGGCGGGCGCGGTCGCCGGCTCGGGTCAGGTAGGTCACCGCCTTGTCCTCGTCCTCGGCGGCGAGCCAGTGGTGGGCGAGCAGGCCGGCCACCTCGTCCTCGCGCCCGGCGTAGGTCGCCTCGAGCCAGACCGCCGCCTTGCGGTGCAGCCGGGTCCGGTCCTCCGACAGAAGCGTCCGGTACGCGGTCTCCTGGATCAGCGCGTGTTTGAAATGGAACTCCGGCTCGGGCCAGCGGCGACTCTCCCGGACCAGGTCGAGCCGCTGGAGCTCGGTCAGGGAGCGCCGAACCTCGCCGTCCTCCCCCGAGACCGCCTCGAGCAGCGGCAGGCCGAACTGCCTCCCGAGGACAGACGCCGCCATCAACGCGGCGTGCTCGCCGGCGGGCAACCGGTCGATGCGAGCCAGGATCACCTTCTCGACGGTGGCCGGGACGTGTACCTCGACGGCGTGGTCGAACCGCCATCCGTCGTCGACGCGGACGAGCGCCCCGACGTCGGCGAGCGAGCGGACGATCTCCTCCAGGAAGAACGGATTGCCCTCGGCCGGCTCGAGGATCCGCCGCTCCATCTCCGGCGGAAGCGTGTCCGCACCGACCAGCGCGTGGAGGAGCTCGTGCCCGGCCTGCCCCGAGAGGGCCTCGAGCACCACCTCGCGCGTGCGGTGCGGCAGCTCTCGCGCGCCGGCCTCCTTGACCGCCCACGACGGGTGATCGCGTTCGAGCCGGCTGGTTAGGACGAGCAGGAGCGAGGCGGTCTCGGTGTCGGTCATCAGCCGCTCGAGCAGCTGGAGGGAGGTGGCGTCGGCCCAGTGCAGGTCCTCGATCGCCATCGCGACCGGGCCGTCGTCCGCCAGGCGCCCGCCCAGCAGGCGGACCACCTCGAACGTCCGGTACTGGAGCGCCTCGGGCGAAAGCTCGTCCAGCCGGGCCTGCGCCTCGGGCTCGAGCGCGAGACCGAGCAGGGCCCCCAGGTACGGATAGATCTCGAGCACGCGGTCGCCGAACAACCGCTCGAGCCGCCGGCGAAGGGCGACGCGCACCCGCAGGTCCGGCTCGTCGGCCAGCACGCCGAGCCACGACCGCACCAGATCGCGGAACGGCCAGTACGGCATCGACTCGCCGTAGGAGACGCACCGCCCCTCCACCCACTGGACCCGCCCGCGTGAGGGCGTGGCGCGTTCGAACCGCTGACGGAGTTCGCCCAGGAGCCGGCTCTTGCCGATCCCGGGTTCCCCCGTGACGAACACGATGCCGCCCGAGCCGGCGAGCGCGGCCTCCATCACCTCGGCGGCCTGCTCGAGCTCGCGCTCGCGGCCGACCAGGCGGACCTGGGTCGGCGCGGCTCCGCCGCGCAACGCCGTGCGAACCCCGCTCACGGGGTACGCCGCAACCGGACGCTCGACGCCCTTGAGCTCGAGGGTCGCGGCGTCGCCCCAGTCGAACAGCGGGGCGATCCGACGATGGGCCTCGCCGCCGACGAGCACCTGACCCGGGCCGGCCGCCTCCTGGAGGCGGGCCGCGAGGTTGACCGCCTCGCCGAGCGCGGCGTATTCGAGCCGGCTCCCCGCACCGACGGTCCCCACCACGACCGGGCCGCTCTCGACGCCGGCACGGATGTCGAAATCCGGGATGCCGAACGCCGCCTCGACCTCTCGGGCGTACTGGTGGATGTCCGCAACGGCCTGGAGCGCAGCCCGGACGGCGCGTTCGGGATCGTCTTCGTGCGCCTGCGGGGCGCCGAACAGGGCGAGGACGCCGTCGCCGGCCAGGTCTTTGATCGTGCCGCCGAAGGCCTCGACCGCCGAGATGATCCGGGTGACGGCGTCGTTGACGACGAGCTTCAGGTCCTCGGGGTCGAGCCGCTCGGCGAGCCTGGTCGAGCCGACGAGGTCGGCGAACAGGGCCGTGACGACCTTGCGCTCCTCGCGGACGGGCGTCGTCGGCTCCCCCACCACGGCCCCATTGTGCACGGCGGAACCGGAGGCGGCATCGGAGCGGACCCCCGCCGCGTAGGATGTGCGCCCGTGGGCCACGACGGACTGCGGGACCTCGAGCGCGCAGCCTCCGATCTCGCCGCGCGCCTGCCGGGGCCGCTGGCGCCGCTGGCCCGCCTGGCCTTCAACTACCGCTGGTCTTGGGCCCCGAACGGCCGGATGTTGTTCGAGTCCCTGGACGGCGAGCGGTTCGAGCGCTGCCGCGGCAATCCGGTACGGCTCCTGCAGCAGCTGCCGGCGAGCATCGTCGAGCGGGCGGCCTCGGACGGCCGGGTGCTCGACACCGCGGCCGAGCTCGAGGCCCTGGTGGAGGCGGAGCGAGAGGCGCCGGCCCTGTCCCGCGGCCCGATCGGCCCCGACGGCCCGATTGCGTTCCTGTGCGCCGAGTTCGGCATCCACGCCTCGCTCCCCGTGTACTCCGGCGGTCTGGGGGTCCTGGCCGGGGACGTGTTGAAGGAGGCCTCGGATCGCCGGGTCCCGCTCGTCGGCGTGGGGATCCTCTATTCGAAGGGGAACTTCCACCAGCGCCTGGACCCGAGCGGCTGGCAGCACGACTTCTGGATCGACACCGAACCCGACCGGCTGCCGGCGGCGGTCATCACCGACGACGACGGACAGCCCCTGATCCTCGAGGTCCCGTTGCACGAGGACGTGGTGCGGGTCAAGGTGTGGCGGGTCCAGGTCGGGCGGGTGCCCCTGTTCCTGCTCGACGCGAACGTCCCCGGCAACGACGTCGCGGAGCGTTGGATCACGGCCCGTCTGTACGTGGGGGATCGGCGGGTCCGACTCGAGCAATACGCGATGCTCGGCGTGGGCGGGATGATGGCCCTGGGGGCGCTCGGGATCGATCCGGCCGTGGTCCACCTGAACGAGGGCCACGCCGCGTTCGCCCCGATCGAGCTGGCGCGGCAGGCGCTGGCCGGCGGCCGGACGCTCGAGGCCGCGGTGGCCGACGCCAAAGTCCGAACCGTGTTCACCACCCACACGCCCGTGCCGGCCGGCAACGAGGCCTACGCCGCCGAGGACGTACTCGAGGTGCTGGGACGGGTCGACGACGGCCTGGCGGAGGCCGTCGTGACGGCCGGGGCGACCGAAGAGGAGGGGCGGGTCGGGATGACCTCGCTGGGGCTCCGCCTGTCCAGGACGGCCACCGCCGTGAGCGAGCTGCACGGGCACGTGGCCCGGGAGATGTGGGCGCCCCTGTACCGCTCGGTCCCGGCCGAAGAGGTCCCGATCGGCCACGTCACCAACGGCGTACACGTGCCGACCTGGATGTCGGCGCCGATGCGGGATCTCCTCGACCGGCACCTGGGCGAGGACTGGCCGGCCCGCGCGGAGGATCCCCGGACCTGGGAGCCGGTGGACGACATCCCGACCCAGGAGCTCTGGGAGACGCGCAACCGCCTCCGCGCCACCCTCGTGGACTACGTTCGCGAGGCCGATGCCGCCGCCCGGCTCAACCGCTACGAAGACGGGGAGGCGGTGCAGGCGGCCTTCAAGGTGTTCGATCCCGAACGCCTCACCCTCGGATTCGCGCGCCGGGTCGCCACCTACAAACGGTTGTCGTTGTTGTTCCGGGACCCCGACCGGCTCGCCGCGCTGCTCGACAAACCCGACACCGTGCAGTTTGTCCTGGCGGGCAAGGCCCACCCGCGCGACGACGAGGCCAAGGCGAGCCTGGCCGGGTTGTTCCGCCAGCCGTGGCCGGCCCAGGTCACGGCGCGGATGGCGTTCCTCGAGGACTACGACCTGGCCATCGCGTCGCGGCTCGTCGGGGGGTGCGACGTCTGGGTGAACCTGCCGCGCCCGCCGATGGAGGCGAGCGGCACGAGTGGGATGAAGTCGGCGCTGAACGGCGGGCTCAACCTCTCGGTCCTCGACGGATGGTGGGCCGAGGCCTTCGACGGCTCGAACGGGTGGCGGGTCGGCGACGGCCCGAGCGGTGACGAGCCCGAGGAACGCGACGCCCGCGACGCTGAAGCGTTCTTCGACGTCCTGGAGCAGGAGGTCCTGCCGCGGTTCCACGAACGCGACGCGAACGGCATCCCGGTGGCGTGGGTCTCGATGGTGCGGTCCTCCCTGAAGACCGCCGGGGCCCGGTTCGGGGCGGCGAGGATGGTCCGCGACTACCTCGAGGGCGTCTGGGCGCCCTGAGCCCTTCGCGTTCGGCCGCCGCGGCGGCGCTGGCGACGCTCGCCGCCGAACACGGGATCCAGCGGAGCTACGTCGACGCGCTCGGTCGGCGCCATCGCGCGACGGACGCCGTGGTGCTGGCCACGCTCCGAGCCATGGGCGTGGAGATCGACCGGGTCGCGCAGGCCCCGGCCGCGCTCGACGCCTGGCGGGCGGGGCGGGGGTCGGCCCTGTGCGAACCCGTTCACGTGGTCTGGGAGGGCGCCGGCGGCCTCCCGCTGGTGCACCTGCCCGAGGAGCGGACGGCGACAACGCTGCGCGTGGACCTCCGGCTCGAGGACGGGACCGAGATCGGGCAGCGGCTCCGATCCGAGGACCTCCGGCCGGTCGGCCGAACCGAGGTCGGCGGCCGGGGCGTCGTGTCGTTCGAGCTCCCCCTGCCGCCGCTCCCGCTCGGCTACCACCGGCTGGCGCTGGGACTGGGTCGGCGCCGGTCCGAGTCGCTCGTGATCTCGGCCCCGATGCGCGCCCGGCCGGCCCCTCGGGAGTGGGGGGTGTTCCTGCCGCTGTACGCGCTCGTCACGGGTGACACGTGGGGCGTTGGCGACCTCACCGCACTCGGACGGCTGCTGGCGTGGGTGGGCGAGCTCGGCGGCCGGTTGGTCGCGACGCTCCCGCTGCTCGCGGCGTTCCTCGACGAGCCGTACGACCCGAGCCCGTATTCGCCCGCCAGCCGCCTGTTCTGGAACGAGACCTACCTGGACGTGACGGCCGTGCCCGAGCTCGAACGGTCGCCGTCGGCGCGGGAGCTCGTGGCGTCGCGGGCGTTCCGTTCGGAGCTCCGCGCGCTCCGCCGGGGCGATCTCGTCGACGTCCGCCGCGTCGCGGCGGCCAAACGCCGGGTGCTCGAGCTCTGCGCCGAAGCGCTCTACCGGCGGCCGTCGGCCCGACGGAACGAGCTGGAACGGTTCGCGGCCGCCGATCCTCGTCTCGACGACTACGCGCGATTCCGCGCCGCGGGCGAGCGCCACCGCACCGGCTGGCCGGTCTGGCCGGAGCCCGAGCGGTCGGGCGAGGTGCGGGTGGGCGACCGCGACGGCGCCTACCGGTACCACCGCTACGTGCAGTGGCTGATGCAAGGGCAGATCGACCACATCCTCGAGGCGGCCGCCGCGGGCGGCCGTTCGTTGCTGCTCGACCTGCCTCTCGGCGTGAATCCGGACGGCTACGACGTGTGGCGGGAACGGGCCGCCTTCGTGAGCTCGGCCCGGGCGGGGGCACCGCCCGACGCGATCTTCTCCGGCGGGCAGGACTGGGGGTTCCCGCCGCTGCATCCGGAACGTAACCGAGCGCAGGGGTACCGCTATCCGATCGCGTGCATCCGGCACATCGCGAAGCACGCCGGCGTGGTGCGGATCGACCACGTGATGGGCCTGCACCGCCTGTACTGGATCCCCCAGGGCGTCGACCGCAGCGACGGCGTGTACGTGCACTACCCGGTCGAGGAGCTCTACGCCATCTTGACCTTGGAGTCCGAACGGTCGGGGGCCGCGATCGTCGGGGAGGACCTCGGCACCGTGCCTCGATACGTCCGACCGGCCATGGCTCGGCACGGCCTGCACCGGGCCTACGTCGCGCAGTACGAGCTGTCCGAGGCCCACGGGCTCGACCGGGTGCCGCCGAACGCGCTCGCCACGGTGAACACGCACGACATGCCCACGTTCGCCGCGTTCTGGAGCGGCCGGGACATCGATCTGCTCACGTCGCTCGGCGCGACGGCGCCGGACGCGGCCGAACGCGAGCGCGAGCAGCGGACCCGGCTCCGCCGTCCGCTGGTGCGCTTCCTGCGCGATCAGGGCCACCTGCCCCGCGGACGCGATGCGGAGACGCCCGACGTCCTGCGGGCGTGCCTGGACTACCTGGCCTCGGGGCCGGCCGCGGTCGTCGTGGCCAACCTGGAGGACCTGTGGCTCGAGACCCGGCCGCACAACGTGCCGGGAACGACCTCGGAGCATCCCAACTGGCGCCGGCGGGCGGCGATGGGGCTCGAGGAGCTCCGCCGGGCCCCCGAGGTCCGTGAGGCGCTTGCAGAGATCGACCGGGCCAGAGCGATCAGGTGAGCAACGCGAGCGGGACGAGCGCCTCGGCCTCGGCCCGGATCGCTTCGGTCTCACGGAGACGGCCGAGCCACGCGGCGGGCAGCGCGCCGACCCCGTCCCGGGCGCCGAGGAGCGCCCCGGCCACCGCGGCGTTGGTATCGGTGTCGCCGCCCATGGCCACCACGCGCCGGAGCTCGGCCTCGACCCCACCGCCGCGAACGAGCGACTGGAACGCCACCCCGGCGGTGAACAGGCAGAACCCCTGATCGGGTCCGTCGATCGTCCGCGAGGTACCGACGGCGCCGACCAGGAACTCGAGCTCCTCGCCGCCCTCCAGCTCCTGAACGGCCTCGAGGGCGTGGGCGGCGGCGCGTTCGGCCTCCTCGCCGCGCGTGAGCGCCGCGACGGCGAACGTGACGGCGAGCACCGCGGTCCGGCAGCGGCCGTCGTGGTGCGTGAGCGCCGAGAGCATCGGGGCGAGCTCGAACAGCTCGCCCGGACGGTTCGCGTAGGCCAGGCCGAGCGGTGCGCAATACATGACGGAGCCGTTGCCGGCCGAGACCTCGGGGCCGTGCCGCTGCCACACGTCCCGGGCGGCCTCCGACGCGTCTTCGCCTCGCGCCGCCCGTCGGAGCACGCGGCCGGTGAGGGCGCCGACGTCGGGCGGGTCGGTGGTGAACCACTCGAGGTGCCGCTCGACCAGGTCGTCGGGGTCGAATCCCTCTCGCGCCGCCAGGCTGCGCATGAGGTTCCGGGCCATGGCCGTGTCGTCGGTGGTGGAGCCCGGTGGGTGGTCGAGCCAGGGCCGCTCGAGCGCCGGGATCGGGTCCGGGACGTTGCGGGCGCGCAGGAACTCGAACGGGGCGCCGAGGGCGTCGCCGAGCGCGAGGCCCAGGCAGCTCCCCACGACCCGTTCGGTCACGTCCATGGGTCGCGATGCTAGCCACCAGGGTCCCCGGGTCGCCCGTTTCGCCGGCTCACCGGGTCGGCTCGTTCACCGGATTGGTACCCTTGCTGGCCGCAATGGACAAGATCGGACCTCGTCACCGCATGTGTCGCCGGGTGGGCGAGCCCCTGTGTGGGCGCCCCAACTGCCCGGCGCTCAAACGTCCCTACCCGCCGGGCCAGCACGGCCGCGGCCGCAAACGCATCTCCGAGTACCAGGTCCGCCTGCTCGAGAAGCAGAAGCTCCGCGCCATCTACGGCGTCGGCGAACGCCAGATGCGCATCTACTACGACCACGCCAGCCGCAAGCGCGGGGTGACCGGCGAGGAGCTCATCCGCCAACTCGAGACCCGTCTGGACGCGGTGATCCTCCGGCTCGGGTTCGCGCTCACCCAGCGCCAAGCGCGCCAGCTCGTCAGCCACGGCCACGTCCGGGTGAACGGCCGCCGCGTCGACGTTCCGAGCGCGCAGGTCAAGCCCGAGGACACCATCGAGCTCTCGGACAAGGCGAAGAACTTCGTGTACGTGCGCGAGGCCCTCGAGCTCACGCCGGACCCGCCGCCCTACCTGTACCGCAACAAGGATCAGCTCCAGGGCACGCTCTCCCGCTACCCGGAGCGCGACGAGATCCCGCTGCCGGTCAAGGTCGACGAGCGGCTGATCATCGAGTTCTACTCGTAGCCGGCCGACTCCCGATCGATCTGGCCTCGAAGATTCGTCACCGCCGACGCGGGGAGGCGTCCGCCGGCACGCCGAGGACCAGGTTCACGCTGCCGGCGATCGCCAGCCCGAGGGCGGCCCCGCCCACGACGTCCAGCGGGTTGTGAGCCCCGAGGTACACGCGTGCGAGGCAGACCAGCCCGAGCACGGACCAGGGGACGGCCTTCCACCACCCGCGGAGGTACGGGGAGATGATCCCGGCCAGCGCACCGACGAGAACGGCGTGGCCGGAGACGAACGCGAGACCTCGGACCGGGACTCCGCGAGCGATCGCGTCCGGTGTGGACGTCGCCGGTCGCTGCCGTTCCACGACGGACTTCACCACCCGTTCGAGGGCCAGCTTGGCGGA
>DASUTU010000117.1:0-4493 GCA_036374435.1 Actinomycetota bacterium
CGGCCTCACCGAACTCCCCGCTCGACAGAGCGCGGGGAGGATCGCGGCGACTGCGGGCGCCGATCTCGACGTGCTCCTGCTCGAGCAGCGCCAGGGGGCCCCTCCGTCCTCGACGAGGTGGGGGTTGACGCCCTCCCCTCCTGCTCGCGGCGGGACCGAACGACGCCGATCGGCAATGGGCGGCGGCGAAGGAGCACTATCGCGCTCTCGGCGCCGACGCCCGTCTCGTCCGCGCCCTCGACCGTCGCGACGCCACGCCGGATCGCCTACCCGACGCCGACGTCGTGTTCGTCGGCGGCGGGGACCCCGGCCGCCTCGTGTCCGCGCTTGCCGGCACGCCGATGTGGGAGGAGATCCTCGACCGGTGGCGTGGTGGCGTCGCCCTCGGCGGGTCGAGCGCCGGCGCGATGGCGCTCTGTCGCGACTGCCTCCTCCCCGAGCCCGGCGCGAGCCTCCCGACCCGATGGAACCGGGGCCTCGGGCCGCTCGAGGGCGTCGCGCTCGCCGTCCACGCCGACACGCACCCGGCGACCTGGCTCGACGACGTCGTTCGCCGGGCGCCGTGCCCGGTCCTGGCGATGGTCGAGCGTTCGGGACTGCTGCTCGAGGCGGGGGTTACGCCCGCCGGCATCCGGCCGGAGGGCATCCGGCGCGCCTGACACCGCTCGGCAAGATCATCGGTCGCGCCGGTGGGCGGGGTCGATCGTGAGCCATGGGTACCGCGCGATGATCGGCGAGGGCGTTGGTTCACGCCGTTGACCTCGCCTTCGTCGGTATCGTCGACGGCATCGAGGATGAGGTTCGGGTGGGGGATTCGAAACGGCGAGAACTCTTGTCTACAAGGCCGTCCTCGGGTGAGCAGGTGTTCGAGGTGGACCTCGGCGGCGACCCGAGGGACGTCCAGGCCGGCGCCGGCCGGGTGGTCGAGGTGCTGTCTTCCATGCTGGCGTAACACGCGAGCGCGGGACCTCGGTCAGCGACGCAGATGCACGTCTCGGGGGGCCCGGGCGAGTGCGAAACCCGTCAATTGGGTCAAGCAGCGTTGCCCCGGTCCGCCGTCCGGTTCTACGTCGATCCGGGGATGTTCATCAGCAGGAGCTGACCGTCCTCCCGCTTGAGCGTGAGATCGGGGAACTCCTGTCCCAGCGGGTTCTCGACCACCTCGGACTCCTGGAAGACACCGTGGGATTGGACGTCGAGCATCCACCAACCGTCGCCGAACCACTCGGACGCGTCGACGATGCCGCTCGACTCGCCGTCGGGGTCGTTCACGGTCGCCACGTGCAGCCAGTCAGAGGTGCCGAGCACGTGCTGCCAGACCTTCGCGTCGCTCGCGTCCTCCTGCACCATGAGCGAGACCTCGCTGGTGTCGATGTTGTCCGGAGCACGGAACGGGACGAAGACCGGCAACGAGGCGTCGTCACCCTGCGCGAGCACCGTGAGGCTGTCCACCTTCCGCGGGTTCTTGTCGTTGAACACCATCTGGAAGATCCGGCCGTTGTCCGCCTGGCCGACGGTGCCGCTCGGGCCCCGGGTGATCCGCCCGGTCGCCGGATCCGGGATCACGCGTGAGGCGCCGGTGTCGGCGATGTACACGGTCCTGGGATCGTGGCGGTCGTACGCGAGGTCCTCGAGCCGTACGAAGGTGAACACGTTGTTCTCGACCGACCAGTTCTCCAGGGCGTCTTGCGGCGCCTCGTCGGTCAGTCCCTTCGCGATCTCCTTTGGCACGCGGATGAACTCGCCCTGGAAGTCCTCGCCGGGCGACAGGTCGAGGTAGTCGTTCGCGTCGTTGAAGGGGTCGCCCGGGTCGACCGGCCCGTCCTGCGTCCCCGTCACGCGGAAGGCCCACAGGCTGCCCTTGTCCTGCCAGATGTGCCGCTCCTGGTTGGCCAGGTACATGTAGAGCTGCGACGTCGTCGCGGTGAACGTGTCGTCCGTCGACACGATCGCGTACTGGTTCCATCCGCCCGGGATCACGACGGAGTTCTCGTGGTTGTGCCGCCCCATCCCCGGCACGTGCGTGAACTCGCCCGACTCCGCATCGAGGACGACGGCGTAGCCACCCTGGCGCTGCGGCGCGAGAGCGGGATCGGGGCCGTAGATCGCACCGGGCGGCACGTCGACGATGTCGTTCGTCTCCTCGTTCGCGAAGAACGTGTATCGGGAGAACCCCTCGTCCGGGCCGGCCATGAAGGCCGAGCAGAACCGCAGGAACCCCTGCGAAGACGGGAGCGCCACCTCAGCGGCGAGAACCTCGCCGAAGTGGTCCGGGCGTATGTCGAGCGTGAGCTTGGAGATCGATGAGTCCACGAAGTCCGCCAGGGGCGGCCCGAGTGCCCCCGACAGCGGCGGGAAGGGAACGGTGGACTGCTCGTGGGTCACGAACACGTCGACCGTGTCCGCCCAGGGCCCCGGCTTGATCCCGATGCCGTCGGGGATCCCCTCGAAGAGGAACCCCGGGGTCCCGCCGTCCTCTCCGACGCTGATGATGGCCTGCAGCTCGGACCCCGCGGCAGCGTCCGGCCCGAGGCTCACGAACGGCGGGTCGCTCGTCAAGAACCCGTGGCTCGCGGAGCTGGGAGTCGGGAAGGCGCCGAGCAGGCCGATCGCCAGGAGCAGCGCCCAGGGACGGGTCTTCCGCATGCGAGACATGTATCCCCTCCTCGCGCTCGAGTTCATCCCAACGACTTTAGGCACTCGACGCTCGAGTCTGTCAAGTTGCGGAGACGCGGCGCGTGCCGCCTCGGATCCCCGGCCCCTGGTCAACACCATGAAGACGAGACCAAGCTCCTGGGCGATGCGGGTGCCACGCAGAGTGAAGGAGATCATCGAGCAGACGGAGGAGCTGGCGGAGCGCTTCGAGCTTCGAGCCCGATCCGCGGGATCGCGCTCGTTCATGAGGCTCGGCGGAGGTACGGTATGGCGGACCGGCGAGCGAGAGCTCCTCAGCCGTTGCCGACCAGCGTCCCCGCGAAGATCTGCCAGGCGAGCGCGGACTTGGCCACCAGGCTGAGAAGCACGTACCCGCGCTCCCCGAATAGGTAGTCCTTCCAAGGCCCGACCCGCCGGTACTGCAGCCACATGTTGACGGCGAAGGACATGAAGAACACGAACAACGACACGAAGATCGCGTAGACGAAGCCGGGAGCCTGGGCGTCGGTGCCGATCCCCGCCAGGTACAGGCCGATCGAGATCCAGGGGATCATGCCGACCACGCTGCCGAGCCAGAAGGGCAGCAAGCTCCCGCCGGGGCGCTCGTACCGCTCCTGGATCAGGCCGAACAGGATCATCGAGGCGTTCGTCCCGAAGATCGCGATGACCGCGGCGGCGTCGTTGATGCCGGGCAGCAGGCCGATCAACACGGCCATCAGCGACGCGCTGATCGAGTACTCGATCCACCGGTAGTTGTTCCGCCCGACCATCAACATGCGGCGGTACGACGGGAACGCCACGGACGCGATCAAGAGGTGGGCGAGCGAGGAGACGAGCAGGAACGCGGCGACCGCCCAGGCGATCCGCAGGTCGAAGAGCGTGATGGTCTCTGCCATCGACCCGGGCGGGCCGCTCAGGGAGTGGACGAGGATCGGGATCGAGAAGCCGGTCGCGAGCGCGAGGATCAAGCCGGCCTGCGCGGCATGGAGGACGCCCATCGCGAGGTTGAACCAGCGAAGACGCCCGATCCGGCTCGAGACGTCTGCCGGCGACGCGCCGGGGAACAGGAGCTCCTGAAGGCTCTCGACCGGTACAGCACTCATGCGACTGCGGCCCTCGCCGTCCGCGCCTTCTCGGGGGCAGGATACGAAGGCGCGCCGGCTCCAGATTCTCCGTTCGGGCCGGGCGCTTCAGGAGGCGCTCGGCCCGCGTGAATCGGGGCGTTCGTCCCGCGGTGACCAGGTCCGCCCGCGCATCGTGGCGGAGAACGGTGAGCGAATCCGTCGCGGCGCCCTTCCGGTCCCTGCCAAAGGTCCTTTGGCTGGTGGGGGAGTCGACCGTGCCCCGCGAGCCTGAGACATCCGCTGCTCGGGCCTATGAAGCCCGGGACGAGCGACCCGGTTCTCGAGGCTCGGCGATGTGGTCGAGTTCAGCCGGGGGTGAGGACCCATGACGGTGCTGGTGGCGTACGCAAGCAAGCACGGGTCGACTCAAGGGATCGCCGAGGCGATCGGCGGCAGACTTCGCGCGCGGGGCATGGACGCGGAGGTGCGGCCGATCGGCGGCGTGGAGGACCTTGAGCGATTCGACACGCTCGTCGTCGGGAGTGCCGTGTACCTCGGAGCGTGGATGAAGGACGCCCAAGCGTTCCTTCATCGACACGCGGAGGCCTTACGCCGGGTCCCGGTCTGGGTGTTCTCCAGCGGCCCGACGAAGGACGATCCGATGGAGCTCGCGGTCTCGGCGAAGCAGCACGAGAGGATCCAGGCCATGTGTCCGCGTGACCATCACCTGTTCCGCGGGGCGTTCGACCCGAAGGACCTTGGCTTCCTCGAGCG
>DASUTU010000118.1:0-11716 GCA_036374435.1 Actinomycetota bacterium
GCGCCGTTCTCGCCCACGATGGCGTGGATCCCGCCCGGGCGCACGGCGAGGTTGATGTCGTCGTTGGCGACGACGCCGGGGAAGGTCTTCGTGATGCCGACCAGCCGTACGGCGAGCCCTTGTTCGTCCACCAGTCACCTCGGCCCGACCACGGAGAGGGCCCGGGGGATGCTATCCCCTCGGGCCCGTCTCCGCTGCGATGCCCGTCCGACCTAGCTCGTCGGGACGGTGATGCTCCCGTCGATGATCTGTGCCTTCAGGTCTTCGAGCTGGTCGGCGATGTCGTCCACGAACCCGCCGGTTGTCGAATACCCGACGCCGTCCACGGACAGGTCGAATATGTGGTACCCGCCCTCGAAGGCGCCCTCGACCTGGGACCGGATCGTCTCGGACACGGCCACGTCCACGCGCTTGATCATCGAGGTGAGCACGTGCGGCTGGAGCTCCTCGGGGACCGTCTGGTACTGGTCCGAGTCCACGCCGATGCCCCACACGTGCGTGCCGGCCGACGCCGTGTACTCCTGCGCCGCCTGGAACATGCCGAGCCCGGAGCCGCCGGCCGCGTGGTACACGACGTCGGCGCCACCCTCGTACATGCTGGCCGCGATCTCCTTGGCCCGCGCGGGGTCGTTGAACCCGCTGAAGTCGGGCGGCTGGGAGATGTAGGTCACGTCGATCTCGATGTCCGGGTTGATCTCCTGGGCGCCCGCCTCGAACCCGGCCTGGAACTTGTGGATGAGGTCGATGTCCACGCCGCCGATGAAGCCGACGTGCCCGGTCTCGGACTTCAGGGCCGCCGCCGCCCCGACCAGGAACGAGCCCTGCTCCTCGGCGAACAGCAGCGAGGCGACGTTGTCCTCGGCGGTGAGGTTGTGCGCGCCCTCGCAGTTCGGGGTGTTCTCGTCGATGAAGCCGTCCACGTCACCGAAGTTCACGTCCGGGAAGTCGATGCCCGCCTGGCAGATCGTCTCGGCGAACAGGAATCCGACGCCGATGACCAGGTCGGACCCCTCCGAGGCGAGCAGGCTGAGCAGCTCGGCGCGGTTCGTGCCGCCCTCGTCGGGCTCGAGCTCCTCGGTCTGGACGCCGAACTCGGACACGGCCTGGTCGAGCCCCGCCGCGGCGGAGTCGTTGAACGACAGGTCGCCGCGACCGCCGATGTCGTACACCAGTCCGACGGTTACGTCTTCGCCGGGCATCGGCTCGGCCGTCTCCCCGGTCGGGCCCGTCGTGCCGGTCGTCGTCGGTCCGCCGGGGCCGGTCTCCTCCCCGCCGTCGTCGTCGTCTCCACAGGCGGCCGCGAGCATCGCCAGCACGGCGACGATCGCGAGCACCTTGAGCCAGCGTGTCATGTTGCCCTCCTTCCCCCCACTGCCGGTTGCCCTCTCTAGGTACGTGGCCGGGCGCTCCCCCGGATGCCCGGCGTCAGCGCGCAATCTACCGATTCCCGGCCGGACCCGCTGCGGCCCCTCCCTGCGTTCGCCAGGCCGAACGGCCTCATTCCGTCCCGAAAAGCCGGTCCCCGAAGTCGCCGAGCCCGGGCAGGATGTAGCCGTGTTCGTTGAGCTGCCGGTCCACCGCCGCCGTGAAGATCGGCACGTCCGGGTGGTCGGTCTGCATCCGCTCGATGCCCTCGGGCGCCGAGACCACGCACACGAAGCGGATCGAGGCCGGCCTACCCTGCTTCACGGCCGCGGTGGCCTCCGAGCCCGACCCGCCGGTGGCGAGCATCGGGTCCAAGACGAGGACGTGACGGCCCTCCACCGCGGGCAGCTTGCGGTAATACGACTGCGGCTGGAGCGAGGCCTCGTCCCGCTCGAGCCCGATGTAGCCCACCGCCACCTCCGGGAACAGCTCGGTCACCGCCTCCAACATCCCGAGGCCGGCCCGCAGGATCGGCACCGCGACCAGGTCGCCGAGCACGCGACCCGCCGCGGGCTCGAGCGGCGTGGCGATGTCGACCTCCGTCGTCGGTAGGTCCCGGATGGCCTCGACGGTCAGCACGAGCGCCAGCCGCTTGGCCAACGTCCGGAACACGGGTGGGGGCGTGGCCTCGTCCCGGAGATGCGCCAGCAGGTGGGCGGCGAGGGCGTGGTCGACCAGGGTGACCGACATCGGGCCGGATGCTACCCGGTTGCCACGGGCGGCGGCGGCTGGCACCATGACCCCGCGATGACGGCGTATTTCCGGTTCGGGTTCTTCACCTTCGGGCGGCGCCCGGGGTAGAGACCTGAGCCGACGGACCAGGAGACCCCCGGGCGCAGAGCCCGGGGTTTCGTGTCTCCGGGCGTCTCGTCCACAAGGAACGGGAGGACCCACATGGTCGTGGTGATGAAACGGGAGGCCACCGAGGCCGACATCCAGGCCGTGGCCGAGCGGGTGCGGGCGGCGGGTGGGGAGGCCTTCGTCTCCCGCGGCGCCGTTCACACGATCATCGGGCTGGTCGGGGACACGGAGAGCTTCCTGGCGTTCGACTGGAAGCAGCTCCCCGGCGTCGACCACATCATCCAGATCGGCAAGCCCTACAAGATGGTGGCCGCCGACCTGCATCCCACGCCGACCGCCGTGAACGTGGGCCCCACGGCCGTCGGCCGGAACACGTTCACGATCATCGCCGGGCCGTGTGCCGTCGAGGGAGAGGAGCAGGCCCTGATCTCCACCAAGGCGGCCAAAGCCGCCGGGGCGACGATCCTTCGCGGCGACGTCTACAAGCCTCGGACGTCGCCGTATTCGTTCCAGGGCATGGGGGAGCAGGGGCTCGAGATCCTGGAGGAGTGCCGGCGCCAGACCGGCCTGCCGATCGTGGTCGAGGTGGTGGACGTCTCCCAGGTCGAACGCGTCGCGGAGATGGCCGATTGCATCCGGATCGGGACCCGCAACGCCCAGAACTTCGAACTGCTGAAGGAGGTCGGGCTGGCCCATCGGCCGGTCATGCTCAAACGCGGGCTCGCCATGACCGTCGACGAGTGGCTCCAGGCGGCCGAATACGTCGCCCAGCGCGGGAACTCGGAGATCATCCTGTGCGAGCGGGGGATCCGCACGTTCGAGCCCGCCACGCGGAACACGCTCGACCTGGGGGGGATGGCGGTGGCGCAGGCCGAGTCGCACCTGCCGGTGATCGTCGACCCGTCTCACGCCGTGGGGCGCCGGCACCTCGTCGCGCCGATGGCCCGGGCCGCCGTCGCCGCGGGAGCGGACGCGGTGATGGTCGACGTGCATCCCGATCCGGAGAACGCGTTCTGCGACGGGGCCCAGGCCCTCACGCCCGAGCAGCTCCTGGACCTCGGGCAGGAGCTCGAGCGGATCGCCGAGGCCGTGGGCCGCCTCCTCAACCGCGCCGAATGACGTCACGCCCGAGCGGCGAGCGCCGCCGGGTCAGGCCACGAGGGGCGTGAGCTCCGCGATGTCGCAGGTGCCGCGCCAGCGCTGGAGCGAGTCGGCGGGCGGTCCCACCCGGCTCCGCCGCCGGTCCACCAGGGCCTTGGCGGCCTCCTCCCACTCGGCGCCCTCGAGCAGCCGCACCGCCGCGTGGAGCTCGTCCAGAGACGTGTCCCGCCCCTTCCGCCGCGTGACCAGCACGAGCGTGGGCGCGGTGCGGATCCCCGGGATGGTCTGCTCCTCCGGACCGGGTTCGCGTTGCGACAACACGTACACCTTGCCGTTCTTGTAGGCGAACCACGCCGGGATCGTCCGCCGGGTCCCGTTCACCTCGACGCCGAGCCAGATGACGTCCGACTTGCGGAAACCTTCCTCGACCTCCTTGGGCAGCTTGGCCGCGGCCATCTGCACGACCACCGGCACCTCGATCTCCCCGACGATCTCGCCGTCCACCACGAAGGAGGCCAGGAAGCCGCCGGTCTCGTCGAACGTGGCGTGCTCGACCCGGTCGACCTCGACGGTGAGGTCCATGCTCCCGAGCATGCGCCTGGGATGCGGGCCCCAGCGGTGGACCAGCCGCCCGGAGGGCCCGTAGAACTGCACCTCCTCGGTCACCAGGCCGGTCCCGATCTTCCAGGCCCGGTAGATCGTGAACGGCAGCGCGAGACCCGGGGAGCTCAACAGGTAGATGCCGGCGGCGCCCTGCTCCCCTTCGGCCGCCCACACGCGGTCGTCCACCACGTTCGCGAAGACCAGCTCGCCGACCGTCATCTGGGCGGAAGGATAACGAACGCCCGGTGCCGGGGTCGGCTCAGGCGATCCGCGCCAGCCACAGGCGCGGCTCCTCGAGCTCGGGCAGCGACGGCAAGGACTCGGCGTCGGACCACATCCGCGCGAGCGTGGCTTCGTCGGTCTGCTCGACCACCAGGTCGCAGAAGGACCGTCCCTGCCGGTACCGATCGCGTTCGACCTCGATGCCGAGCAGGCGCTCGAGCACCGGATCCACGCGTTCGCCCTCGCGGTACCGGCGCATGGCCTCCTCGATCCTTCCGTACGTACGCAGGAGCCGTTCCCCGAGGGTATGGGCGACGTGGTCGCCGTACCCCTCGGCGGCGCTCATGAACGCCTGGATCCGGCCGAGCTTCAGCCGCTGCTCGTCGTCGAGCACGGGGCCGAACAGCCCTTCGCCCGACCCCAACATCTCCTGTACCGCCTGCGGGTTCGACGGGTCGAGCGACCGCAGCCGCTCCTGGAGCTCCTCCACGTCGAGCTGGAGCGTCGAGGTGTAGTCGTCGACGAGCTCGCGGAAGCGAGGGAGCGCCCAGGGCCTGGCGAACTCGAAGCGATGGGCCACCTCGTGGATGGCGGTCCACGTTCGGAACTCGGTGACGTCCAGGCTCCAGTCGCGCTCGAACGCGGCGAGGTTCGGCACCACGAACAACAGCTCACGTTCGTCCCCGGACCGCGGGATGGCGACGTCGTACTGCCCCAGGACCTGCCGGGCGAGCGACCCGAGCACGCTGCCCATCTGCGCGCCCAGCAGGAGCGGCGAGAGCTGCCGCAGGATCTGCGTCATGCCCTCGGCCTGGCCCTCTGCCCGGACGGCCTCCGGGAGGGCCTCGGCCTGGGCGCGCGCCACCGCCTCGCCGATCTTCGCCGCGGCCGGCTCGATCACGGCCCGGAGGCTCTCGAGGCTCCGCTGCACCCACGCCCCGCGGCGCACGGCCCGGACCGTGGCCAGGTCGCGCGGGGGCTCGAGCAGCGTGAGGTCGGCCACGTGGAGCTCGGCCACGCGCACGGCCTCCTCGAGCCCGCGGCGGTCCTCGTCGGTCGGCTCCGGGTCGGCTGTCCCCCACGACGCCGAGGCGATGCCGACCTGTCGCGCGAGCTCCCAGTTGACCGGCCCGCTCGACGAGAGCAACACCCGTTGGATCTCGCGGAACAGCGGGACGTCGTTCCCGATGTCGCCCATCGGGACGCCGAGCGGGGTCTCGTCGCGGGGTTCGCTCACCCGGCCATCCTACGGCCGGTGCTCGCTACGATGACCCGCATGCGAGAGAGCCTGCTCGTCCGCGTCTCGGACCGCGCCATCGGCGCGGACGAGGCGGTGGCGTTCGTCGGCGATCCCGGGGCCGGGGGGACCTGCGTGTTCCTGGGCACGGTCCGCGATCACTCGGACGCCGGACGCGTCACCGGGCTGACGTACGAGGCGTGGGAGGAGCTCGCCGTACGCCGGCTCGAGGAGCTCGGCGAGGAGCTCTTCGGGCGGTGGCCGCTTCGCCGGGTGGCGATCCTGCACCGGTTCGGCGAGCTCTCGGTGGGAGAGGTGAGCGTCGCCATCGCCGTCAGCGCCGGGCACCGGGCCGAGGCGTTCGAGGCGTGCCGGCACGCCATCGAGCGGCTGAAGGAGGACGTGCCGATCTGGAAGAAGGAGCACCTGTCCTCCGGCGAGTCGAGCTGGGTGATGGGCTCCTGACGTGGGGCGGGATCTCGCGATCGACCTCGGGACCGCCAACACCCTGGTGTACCGGCAGGGTGACGGCGTCGTGTTCAACGAGCCCACCGTCGTGGCGATCAACGCCGCCTCGGGCCGCGTCGAGGCCATGGGGGACGAAGCCTGGCAGATGATCGGTGGCCGCTCGGGGAACGTGGTGGCGGTCCGGCCGCTCCGTCACGGCGTCATGACCGAGTTCGACATCACCCAGCGGATGATCGAGGTCGTGCTCCGCCGGGTCGGCGTGTCCCGCTTCCCGAAGCCCCGCGTCCTGGCGTGTATCGCCAGCGAGAGCTCGGAGGTCGAGCGGCGGGCGGTGCAGGAGGCGGTTCGGTCCGCCGGCGGCCGCGGCGTGGTGCTGGTGGAGGAGCCGCTCGCGGCCGCGATCGGGGCCGGCCTTCCGATCCACGAGCCGGTCGGCAACCTGATCGTGGACATCGGCGGTGGAACGACCGAGCTGGCCGTCGTGTCGATGGGCGGCGTGGTGTCCGGCCACTCCGTGCGGGTCGGCGGGTTCGACCTGGACGCGTCGATCCAGCAGCACATCCGGACGGCCTACGGCGTGGCCATCGGGGAGAAGTCGGCCGAGGAGATCAAGATCGCGATCGGCTCGGCCTTCCCGGGGCCCCGCGGCCGAGCCGCCGTGGTCACCGGGCGAGACCTGACCTCCGGCGCCCCGACCGAGGTCCGGGTGACCGAAGACGAGATCCGCACCGCCATGTCGGAGCCGGTCCAGCGGATCGTCGAGGCGGCGCGCGCCACGCTGGCCGAGGCGCCGCCCGAGCTGACGCACGACGTGCTGGAGACCGGGATGTCCCTCACCGGGGGTGGGGGGCTGCTTCGGGGCCTCGACCTCCTGCTCTCCCAGGAGTGCGAGGTCCCCGTCCACCTCACGGACCGGCCGCTCGAAACCGTGGTCCTCGGCGCCGGGGTGATGGTCGAGCACCTCGACGACTACCGGAGCTCGTTCCAGCTCACCCGGCGGCGCTGAGCGAGCGTTACTGCTCCAGGAACCGCTCGATCGTCAGGTTCACCAAGTGGCCCAGCTGGTACAGGCCGAACGCCAGCGCGGTCGCCGCGACGAACAGCAGGACCAGCAAGCCCACGAACCCCTCGATCCGGTCCCGCCACGACGGACCGCGCGTGCGGACCCGCAGGTAGGTGTACCCGGGCCCGGGCGCCTCGAGCGCAGCGGGCTCGGCGTCCTCGGTCGCATCGAACCCCACCGCCGCCGGTTGCTCACGGCCGGCACGGATCGTGGCCAAATAGACGGCCGCCCCGACCACGATCGACGCCCCGAGAACGATCAGATACTCCATCAGCGATACGACCCGAGCCTACCCCGAGCGGTTCCGCCGGATACACGGATCGGCGGGGAAACCCGTCGTTTCCCGTCTCGCGCCCTACGATCGGGCCGTGCGAAGGCTGCGCCGGCTCTGGTGGGTCGTGCCCGTGGCGGCGGTCCTGTTCGTGGCCGCGACGATGCGACTGCCGTATTACTCGATCGGGCCGGGTCCGGCGCGTTCCGTCGAGCCGCTCATCACGTTCGAGGAGCACCAGCGCTACGAGTCGGACGGCGAGTTCGTGTTGACCTCGATCCACTACGAACGGCTGACGGGGTTCGGGGTGGTTCAGGCGTGGCTCGACCGCGACCTGACGGTGGTGGGGCGCGACTTCCTGTTCCGCCCGGGGGAGAGCCGGCAGGAAGAGGAGCGGCGCTCGATCTCCCAGATGGACCAGAGCAAGCTCACCGCCGCGTATCTCGTCCTGTCCGAGCTCACCGACTACCCGGAGGAGAACGGGGGCGGCGTGCTGGTCGAGGGGGTCGTCGAGGGCTGCCCGGCCGACGGCGAGCTGTTCCCCGGGGACCTCGTCGTCGGCATCGACGGCGTCGATCTGACCGACGTGGGCCAGGCCCGGAGCGTGATCGATGCGCTCCCGGAGGATCGACGGGTGTCGTTCGACGTCGTCGTGGATGGCGAGGAACACGACGTCCGGCTCCAGCGAGAGCCATGTGTGGACGGCGACCGGGCCGTGGTGGGCGTGCGGCTCATCGACAACTTCCCGTTCGACGTGCTGATCTCGAGTGGTTCGATCGGCGGTCCTTCGGCGGGCCTGGCCTGGGCGCTCGGGCTCTACGACCTGCTCACGCCCGGCGACCTCACCGGGGGCCGCATGATCGCCGTCACCGGCCAGCTCGGGCTCGACGGCACCGTCTACCCGATCGGCGTGCCGGACGAGAAGGTCGTCGCGGCCTCGCGAGCCGGCGCGAGCGTCCTGATCCTTCCGGAGGAGAACCTCGCCGAGGCGCGCTCGGTCGGGGATCAAGGGGTCGAGCTCGTTCCGGTGCGTTCGTTCGGCGAGGCGCTGGCCTGGTTGCGGGACAACGGCGGTGCCTCCAGCGAAGACGGGGGCCGATGATAGGCTGAGCGGACTCCGAATCCGAAACGGACCGGAGCCCAACCCGAGCATGGTGACCCGGATCCCGTCCGCCGCCCCACGCCGCCGCCGGCTGCTGATCATCGTCATCGCGGTCCTGGCCGGCATCGTCGTCGCCTTCACGGCGCTGTCCGGGTTTTTCGTCGACGTCTTGTGGTTCCGCGAGGTCGGGTTCTCCCAGGTGTTCTGGACCATCCTGCGGACCAGGGTCGTCCTGGGGCTGTTCTTCGGCCTGGTGTTCTTGGGGCTGCTCTACGCCAACCTGTGGATCGTCCGCCGGCTCACCCCCCGGTACCAGCCGCTGACGCCCGAGCAGGAGATCATCGAGCGCTACCGGATGCAGTTCGAGCCGTACGCGTGGTGGCTGCTGCCGCTGTTCGCCGCGGTCATCGCGTTCTTCGTGGGGATCGGCGTCACCACCCAGTGGCAGACCTTCCTGTTGTGGAGCAACGCCTCCGCAGGGACCTTCGGCATCGAGGACCCGCTGTTCGGCCGAGATCTCGGCTATTACGTGTTCTCGCTGCCGTGGCTGCAGTTCGTCCAGGGCTGGGTGTTCTCGGCGCTCGTGGGCGTGCTCGTGCTCACGGCGCTCGCGCACTACCTGTGGGGTGGGATCCGCCCGAACGCCCCCGGGATCGGCGAGAAGGTCACCCCGCAGGTGAAGGCGCATCTGTCCGTGCTGCTGGGAGCGATCATCCTGACGAAGGCCTGGGGGTACTACCTCGGCCAGTTCGAGCTCCTGAACTCCCCTCGCGGCGTGGTCTCCGGCGCCTCGTACACGGACGTGAACGCCCATCTCCCGGCCCTGCGCATCCTGCTGTTCATCGCGATCGCGTGCGCCATCCTGTTCCTGGTGAACATCCGGCTGCGCGGATGGGCGCTGCCGGTGATCGCGGTGGGCCTGCTCGTCCTGGTATCGATCGTGGCCGGGGCGGGCTACCCGGCGTTCGTCCAGCGCTTCCGCGTCGCGCCGCAGGAGTTCGAGCGCGAGCGCGAATACATCGAGCACAACATCGCGGCCACCCAGGCGGCGTTCGGGCTTGATTCCGTCGAGAGCACTTCGCTCACCCTCGGCCCGCCGATCACGACGGAGAACGTCGAGGAGAACCAGGCGACGATCTCCAACATCCGGCTGTGGCGGCCCGAGGTCCTCGAGGACAACTACACGTCGCTCCAGCGGCTCCGCGCCTATTACGCGTTCAACGACATCGACGTGGACCGGTACGTGATCGACGGCGAGCGCCGACTGGTGATGTTCTCCACCCGCGAGGTCAGCCAGGGCGACATCCCGGGGGGCGGCCGCACCTGGCAGAACCAGCACCTCGTCTACACCCACGGGTTCGGCGCCGTGGCCTCGCAGGTGAACACGGCGAGTCCCGAGGGGCAACCGGTCTTCACGCTCCGCGACATCCCCCCGTTCGGCGATCCCGAGCTCGTTGGCAACGGGCAGCGCGTGTATTACGGAGAGGGGCCGCCGGACAACTCCACGTTCGTCGTGGTGGACTCCGCCGCCGACGAGCTCGATTACCAGGGGACGGCCTCCGACGACCAGGAGCAGGTCTCGTTCAACTACGACGGCGAGGGCGGCATCGCGATCGGCGGAATCTTCCAGCGCGCGTTGTTCGCCTGGCAGTTCCGCGACGTGAACCTCCTGATCTCGGACCTGGTCACCGGCGACAGCCGGATCATGATCCACCGCGACATCGCCGACCGGGTCCCCAGAGCCGCCCCCTTCCTCCAGTTCGACGCGGACCCCTATTCGGCGATCGTCGACGGGCGGCTCGTCTGGATCTGGGACGCCTACACGACGACCGACCGGTATCCGTATTCGGAGCCGGTCGCGCTCGAGGACGTGACGGCCCGTCCGCGCCAGCAGGACGCGCCCAGGCTCTCGGGTCCCGCGAACTACGTCCGGAACTCGGTCAAGGTCGCGGTCGACGCGTACGACGGTTCGATCCGCTACTACATCGCCGACGAGGAGGACCCGGTGCTGAAGGTGTGGCGCCGCGCGTTCCCCGACCTGTTCACGCCGTTCGAGGACGCGCCCGCGGACCTGCTGGCGCACTTTCGGTATCCCGAGAACCTCTTCCAGGTGCAGGCGGAGCGATTCACCAGCTACCACGTCACCAACCCGCAGGTCTTCTACCAGGGGCAGGACTTCTGGGACATCCCCATCGACCCCACCATGGGTGGCGAGGCCGCCGTGCACATGCGCCCCTACTACGTGCTCATGCGGCTGCCGGGCGAGACCGAGGAGACGTTCACGCTCGTGTTGCCGTTCACGCCGGCGGAGCGCCAGAACATGGTCGCGTGGATGGCGGCGAAGTCCGACCCCGGCGAGGAGTACGGGCAGTTGCGCAGCTTCGAGTTCCCCTCCGGGCTGAACGTCGCCGGGCCGATCCAGGTCTTCAACCGCATCAACCAGGAGTCGCGGTTCGCGCGGGAGCGGACGCTCCTCGACCAGACGGGGTCGAACGTCCTGTTCGGCGATTTCCTGGCGATCCCGCTGGCCGAGTCGCTGATCTACGTGCAGCCAGTCTACGTCGAATCCGAGCAGGCGAACGCGCTGCCGGAGCTCCGGATCGTGCTCGTCGTGAACGGGCCGAGGATCGGCATGGGGGCGACGCTCGGGCAGGCCCTGACGGACACGATCGGCGAGGAGGTCGACCTGCCCGACGAGGAGCCGCCGCCCGATGACGGTGGGCCCATCACCGGCACGGTCGAGGAGCAGGTGCGGGCGCTCCTGGACGAGGCGGAGCAACACTTCGCGGCCGCGGACGAGGCCCTGCGGGCCGGCGACCTGGCCACCTACCAGCGCGAGACGGACGCGGCGCAGCAGGCCATCGAAGAGGCGCTCGCGCTGCTGGGCGGGGCACTGGAGGGCGAAGGCGCCACCGGCGCCACCGGCGCGACCGGGGGATAGGCGCCGCCGCCGAGCGGCACGCCGGAGACGAGCCGTTCGGCCCCGCTGTGGGTGATCGAGGCGCTCCTACGCTGGCGGGCGCCGACTCTCGAAGGGATCACCATGGCCCGCGTCCCGCCGAACCTGGACGACTACGAACGAGTCCGTCGGACGTTCCGGCTCGAGGTGCCCGCGCGCTTCAATTACGCGCGCGATGTGGTCGACGCTCGGGCCGCAGCGACGCCGTGGGCGATTGCGCTGGTGGCCGCCGGGCCGGACGGAGAGGTCACGAGCCGGTTCACGTTCGGCGACCTGTCGCGGGCTTCCAACCGCGTCGCGAACGCCCTCGCCGCGCACGGCGTCGGCCACGGCGACCGCGTGTTCGTGATGTTGCCGAAGGTCTCGGAATGGCATCTGGCGATTCTCGGCTGCCTGAAGCTTGGAGCTGTGCCGATGCCCGGCACGCCGCTGCTGACGCCGCGCGACCTGGCCTACCGGATCGG
>DASUTU010000119.1:0-4681 GCA_036374435.1 Actinomycetota bacterium
GGTCAACGACCTCGAGCGGCCCATCGGGACCCACCTGTACGGGCGCCGGATGTACGAGGTGTTGGCGGCGTGGGAGACGCTCGATCTCGCCGGCCAGCCGCCGCACATCCGCGACTACGCCGAGATCTGGCGCGCCGCGGACAAGATCGTGTTCTCGACCTCGCTCCAGACCGTCTCCACCGAACGCACGCGGCTCGAGCGCGACTTCGATCCGGACGCGATCACCTCCATCAAGGCCACGGCGGGCGCCGACCTCGCCGTGGGTGGTCCCACCCTCGCGGCCGAGGCGTTTCGCGCGGGCCTCGTCGACGAGGTGCGCCTGTTCCTCGCGCCGGTCGTGGTCGGCGGCGGCACGCGCGCGCTTCCCGACGGGGTGCGTTCCGGGCTCGACCTGCTGGATCAGCGGCGGTTCGAGAGCGGCATGGTCTTCCTCGGCTACCGCGTCCGAACCTGAACGCGGCGCCGGCGCCGTGTCGGATCACGGACCGGCGTCCGAACCGGCCGCGTTGTTAGCGTGGGTGGATGCGTCTCGCTCCTCGTGGGCGGCACCACGCCTCCTCACCACGGCGGCGTCGCGCGCTCGCGGCGGAGGCCGCAGCGGGCGACATCGAGGTCGTCCACAGCTACCGCGCGTGCCGCGAGCAGGCGGAGGCGTGCCGAGGGATCTGCGGGCGCCGGTCCTGTCCGGGCAACGACCCGGGCCACTTCTCCTTCGACGGCTGCCACTGACGGGACGTCCGAGGTCAGCCCTCCCGGACGAGCTTCTCCCGGCGGGCCAGCTCGGCTTCGGTGGGCTCGGCGAAGGCGAACGAGCCGTACTCGATGGCTCCGGCGCGCTCATACACGAGCCCGACGACGCCCCTCGGCGTCACCGTCGTGTCGGCCACCTTCAGATTGGCGGGGATCGTCCCGTCCGCGAACAGGCGTTTCCCGTCGCCGAGCACGAGTGGGAAGACGATCAGGCGGAGCTCGTCGACGAGGTCGTGCCGTAGCAGCGTCTGGATCAGGTTCCCGCTGCCATGGACCTGGAGCTCCGGCCCGTCCTCCGCCTTCAGGGCGGCCACCGCCTCGGGTACGTCGCCGGGTAGGAGCGTTGAGTTGTTCCACTCGACCGTCTCGAGCGTGGTCGAGGCCACGTACTTCCGGGCCTCGTTGAGCCCCTTGGCCGCGGCGGCATCCGGGTGGTCGTCGGGAACGTTCGGCCAGTGTGCGGCGAAGATCTCGTACGTCCGGCGGCCCAGCAACAGATCTGCCGGACGCGCCATGTACCGGCCGAACCACGCCTCCAGGGCATCGTCCCAGTAGTTCACGGACCAGCCCCCATGCGTGAACCCGCCGGTCGGATCTTCCTCGGGACCTCCCGGGCCCTGCATCACGCCGTCGAGCGTGACGAACGAGTTGACCACCAGCTTGCGGCTCATCGCCTGTCCTCCTTCGCGCCTCGCCAGTTGCGTCCTGAAGGTTTCGACCCTGGGCACTCGGGGATCTCATCGGTCCCTCCTGGCGACGTACCCGGTGTCACAGAGCGCGAACATCCACTGGTCTACAGAGGTGAAGGGACGAACCGGGAGGTGGTCTCGATGCGGATCTTCGTGGCCGGAGCCAGCGGGGCGATCGGACGGCGGCTGCTCCCCCGACTCCTCGAGAAGGGGCACGAGGTGGTCGGCCAGGCGCGCTCGGAGCGTTCGGCGGGGATCGTGCGCTCGCTGGGCGCCGAACCCGCCACGGCCGACGCCCTCGACGGCGAGGCGGTGCGCCGCGCGGTCGTCCGCGCGAGGCCCGAGGCGGTCGTGCACCAGCTCACGGCGTTCGCCGGCATGTCCGACCTGCGGCACTTCGAGCGGGAGGCCGAGACGACCAACCGGCTCCGGACGGAAGGGACCGACCATCTGATCGCCGCGGCGCGCGAGAGCGGGGCCCGCCGATTCGTGGCGCAGAGCTTCGCCCCCACCGTCTACGCGCGCGAGGGCGGGCCCGTCAAGACGGAGGAGGATCGGCTCGACCCCGACCCGCCGAAGCCGTTTCGCACGACCGTCGAGGCCGTCGAACACCTCGAGCGGGCGGTGCGCGGCGCCCCGGACATCGAGGGTCTGGTCCTCCGGTACGGCGGCTTCTACGGGCCGGGGACGTCGCTCGGCGAGCCGGACGAGGCGGGCCGCGGCGGCGAGTACCTCGCGGCCATCCGGCGCCGCCGGTTCCCCCTGGTCGGCTCGGGCGGTGGCGTGTGGTCGTTCGTGCACGTCGACGACGCGGCGTCCGCGACGGTCGCGGCGCTCGAGCGCGGGGCGCCCGGCATCTACAACATCGTCGACGACGACCCGGCCCCGGCCTCCGAGTGGCTGCCGGCGCTCGCGTCGGCCCTCGGCGCGCGGCCGCCCCGACGGGTCCCGGCGTGGGCGGCGCGGCTGCTCGCCGGCGAGGCGGCCGTCGACCTCATGACCGAGATCCGGGGCTCCTCGAACGCGAAAGCCAAACGCGAGCTCGGCTGGAGCCCGCGGTGGCCGTCGTGGCGGGACGGGTTCGTGCACGGGCTCGACTCGCCTCCCCACGCTGGCGCCGCCGGCGAGGTGTGAGGCGTGATCGTGGCAGACTTGATCCCGTGGACGACGAGGAGCTGCTCCGCCGCGCCGAGGAGGCCCTGACCGAGATCAAGGTCAGCCAGGGGCTGTCGGACCGCCACGCCTCGGTGCTCGCGGCCCTGCGGATCCGCCTGAAGGGCGATGCCGGTCAGTCGCTGGAGGAGCTGCTCGAGGCGGCGGGTGACCTGAAGCCGGACGTCCTCGAGGAGACGCTCGCCGAGGCCGAGAGCAAGAAGAAACCCTCGCTCGACGACCTCCTGAGCAAACCCGAGAAGAAGCCCGACTGGCCCTCCTGATCGAGCCGTCTCCGCCAAATCGGGGTTGCGCGAGCGCGTGCACCTGTGAGAGACACGAAGTCCGGAGAGAGCCGAGGGCTGGCCCCCGACAGCCCCGAGAACGGCGTGGGCGCCTGCCCTCCTTGGAAAGGAGGTGCTCGTGCGTCGTCGTGTCCTGTTGCCATTGATGGCGATCGTCCTGCTCGTCCTCGGGGCGATCCCGTCGCTCGCGCAGCCCGACGCCAAGGTGGCGGCCGGGAGTCCCACCGAGCCGTTCTCGCAGAACAAGCAGAACGAGCCGTGGCTGGCGATCGACCCGACCGACCCGATGGTGGTCGTGGCCGGCGCGAACGACAACATCGACCTCGAGGCGTGCGCCGCGGGCAACCCCGCGACGTGTCCGTTCACGCCGGGCGTCGGCGTCACGGGAGTGTCGTTCTCGTTCGACGGCGGCATGTCGTGGACCCAGCCCACGTACACCGGGTATTCGGCCCGGAACTGTCTGGGGCCGGATCCGTGTGTGCCGGATCCGAGCGGACCGATCGGCACGCTCCCCTGGTACTACGAGAACGGACTGGTTTCCAACGGCGACCCGGCGATGGTCTTCGGACCGCAGCCCGGCGAGGACGGCTCCTTCTCGTGGGGCAACGGCTCGCGGCTGTACTTCGCGAACCTCGTGACGAACTTCCCGGGTTCGGCGGTCGACACGAACTTCAAGGGCTTCGTCGCGATCGGGGTCTCGCGGACCGATGACGCCGGCGCCGCGGCGGCCGGCGACAAGAGCGCGTGGATGGACCCGGTCATCATCTCGCGTCAGAGCAGCGCGACGTTCTCCGACAAGGAGGCCATCTGGGCCGACAACGCGGAGTCGAGCGCGTACTTCGGCAACGTGTACGTGTGCAACGTGGCCTTCCGCGGCGCCGGCGCCGGCGCCCCGGAGCCGGTGATGGTGGCGCGATCGACGGACGGCGGCGACTCGTGGGTCCAGCGGCAGATCAGCCAGTCCTCGAACACCGTCTCGGCCGGACGGGCCGGCGGGCGCCAGGGCTGCGTCGTACGGACCGACAGCGAGGGCACCGTCTACGTGGTGTGGCGCGGCTCGTTCAAGGGCGAGGACGTCGTGTGGATGGCGCGTTCGTTCAACGGCGGGGCCCGGTTCGACCGCCCCCAGGTCATCGCCGAGACCGGGACGGTCGGCGCGTTCGACCCCGCCCAGCGCCGGCTCACGTTCGACGGCGTGGCGGGAGCGCGCACGAACGAGGGACCCACGTTCGACATCGCGAACGGGGCGCCCACCGGCGAAGGCGCGCCCGACATCCTGGTGGTCGGCTGGGCCGACGGCCGGAACGGCCTGAACAACGAGCGGGCCATGCTCCGCTTCTCCGATGATGGCGGCGAGACCTGGAGCCAGGACTTCGACGCCACCGAGGGCGGCGACCGGCCCGACTTCCCGTGGATCGCGATCTCGCCCGACGGCGAGGACGTCTACGTCACGTACATGGCGTTCCTGGATCCGTGGCGCGAGACCACGGCCGACTCGCGGCTCATGCAGGGCGTCGTGCGGCACGCGGACTTCGCCGATCTCACCACGTGGGGCACGCTCCACCGCGGCCTGGTCGGTGACGCCCGCGGATCGAGCGCCAACGGGCTCGGGAGTGAGTTCCTCGGCGACTACAACTACGTGATGGCGACGAACGACTTCGCCGCGGCCGTGTGGAACGACGTGCGCGACGCCGCCGTGTGCGACGCCATCAACACGTTCCGGCAGTCGGTGGTGAACGGCGCGCCGATCGCCCCGCCGAACGTCCAGGTCGACTGCCCGCCCAC
>DASUTU010000120.1:0-31480 GCA_036374435.1 Actinomycetota bacterium
CCGGCGCGGTTCATCTCCTCCGGCCCCGGCAACAACGCGTACACGTTGGCGGCCAACCCACCGCCGACGAGGAACATCGCCCCCAGGCGAGGGGTGACCGGTTGCAGCCCGCGGCGAAGGAATTCGGATGCCAGCATCCTCGCGAGGTATCGGCGCTTCGGGGGCCGCCTGAAGGGGAACCCCCCTCACGACCTGTGAAAACGGGTCGAACTGCCTGATGCCTGGGGGTCGGCCCGGCTACACTCGATCCGACGGAACAGGGGACGTAGCTCAGTCGGTAGAGCACCTGCTTTGCAAGCAGGGGGTCGGCGGTTCGAGTCCGCTCGTCTCCACCGACCTCTGTCGTGTTCCGCCTCATCTGAACACTCCGGCGCCACCTCATGGTTGACGGAGTTCCGGGACATCTTTGACACCGGCTCCGGCTGATCTTTGACGGCGGCTCCGGCTGATGCTTGACACTCGTCGAGCGGCTCGTCTGCTTGTCCCGGCCCCTACGCCGAGGCAGGGAGGTGGGCCGTGCTGGTGGAGCTCAGCGTCATGGAGCAGCGGTATCGGGCCGTCCTGGCCGTGGTCCAGGACGGCTGGAAGGTCACCGAGGTCGCCGAGCGCCTCGGCGTGTCCCGCCAGACGATCCACAACTGGATCGTCCGGTACGAGCACGGCGGCCTGGCTGCGCTCACCGACCGGTCCCGCCGACCCAACCGCTGCCCGCATCAGACCGACCCGGAGGTCGAGGCGTTGATCTGCGAGCTGCGGCGCGAGCACCGAATGGGCCGACTTCGGCCGTCGCGAGGCGCCGCCGGCACCCGCCGCGGCGGAGGCGGCCGGATCCGAGGTGGAGGAGCCGTCACCGCCGTCCGGGGAGCCGGAGGAGGAGGAGGGACTCTCGCTACGCGAGCGGCTGGCCCGGGCCGCTGCGGCCCGTCACCGCACCACGCCGCCTCCCGACTGAGGTCCGAAGGACGTCGACGGCGTACCGGTCCAGCAGGGACTGCATCACGACCGAGGGATCGAGGATCCGCGGCGTGGGGTAGCCGTACCGGCGTGCCAGCTCCAGGTGCGGCCCGCAGAGCGGCACCATACGGCCGCCCCGGTGGCGGATCACGTGTTCGGGTGGCGTCGCGCGGCCGAGCCCCCACTGCCAGAAACACAACGAGCAGATCAACATCAGCCGCTGCGGGTAGCCCAGCTCGGCCCGGAATCCCAGCTCGTGTTCGAGCACGCGGCCCCACAACGCGACGCGGCCCAAGGCCGCAGGGTCACGCGTTCGGCGGAGCGGATCCGGCTCGATCGTGGCGTGGATGCCGCAGGTGCAGGTCGGCCCGGGCACCTCGTGGCGCCGGCCCTTGCCACACACGGCGCGCACCGGAGAGCGAGCCGGCCACGCGCCGCGGCCCACGATCGGCAGGAGCCGGGCCTCGGCTCCGTCGCGCGAACCGGCCACCGTCCACGTACGCCAGCCATCGATGGGTTCGGTCAGGACGGCACGCGGCGGCGCGAGGCGCGCTTCGAGCACAGCCTGCTACTTGGTAGGCTCGGCCGGCTCGTGATCCGGGATGCGCTCCGGCTCCGGAAACGCCTCGGGAACCGGCAGGTCGAGGGGCTCGACCTCGATCACTCGCTTGAGCGGTCCGATGTCCACGCGTTCTCCTCGCAGCGTCGCTCTCCCAGAAGGGTACCCCTCCGGGCGGTTTGTATGCGAGGGGTGCTCGACCCCTCTCATCCCCGGACCAGCCGGTAGATGCCCTGGAAGGTGCTGAAGTAGATCCGGCCGCGCGGGTCCACCTCGAAAGACAACGTCCCCGTTGAGCGCTGGTAGACGACGCCGCTTCGGACCACCCCGGTCCGGCGGCGGTTGAGGAAGACGCGGGTCACGCGACCGTTGTTCACGGCGCCGTGGAACATGGCTCCTTCGCTGCGACGGCCGAGCCCGCATCCATCGCAGAACGCGACCCCCGTGATGCCGATCGGGTCTCGGTACACGAGTCTCGGCCGGATCGGGCGTGGGCCGTCGCGGTTGGTGTTCCCGGGGGAGGACCCACTGCACGTGGCCGACGGCCCCCAGCCGTAGTTGCGGCCCTTGCGCACCCGGTTGACCTCGTCGTTGCAGGCCGGGCCGTTCTCCGTCTCCCACAAGGCACCCGTCCGTGGATCGAATGCGAAGCCGAAGGAGTTCCGGATGCCGAACGCCCAGATCCGGTCGCCGAACGGGTTCGTCTTCGGCACGTCGCCGTTCGCCGTGATCCGGATGATCTTGCCGCGATCGTTGTCGGTCCGATCCTGCGCGTTCGCCGCCGCGTGCCCGTCCCCGACGATGGCGTAGAGGAGTCCGTCGGGACCGAACTGGATCCGGCCGCCGTTGTGGTACGGGCTCGAGCTCGCCGGGCTCGAGAAGATGATGGTCGGATCCACCCCGTCGCCGTCGCGGTCCTCGAACCGAAGGATCTGGTTGCGGAGATCCCCGCCGTCGCTCCGGGTCGCGAACGCGTACACGAACGGTTCATCCGGATAGTCCGGGTGCAGCGCGATGCCGAGCATCCCGCGTTCGCCTGCGCCGTCCACCCCGGACACCGTCGCGAACAAGCGGTCGTCTCCGGAGGGCAGATCGATCACGCGGATCTCGCCGGTGCTCTTCTCGACGTACCAGAGCTGGCGTCCCGGCCCGAAGGTGAACGCCACCGGCTGCTCGAGCCCGCCGGCCACGCGCCGTGCCTCGATCGCGAACGCCGACGGTGCCGCGAGCGACGTCGCCACCACCACTCCCAGGATCACCAGCCGTCTGCCCATCCGTCGCTCCTCTACAGTGCGGCCCGTGACCACCTCCATCTTCGGGAGCGTGGTCCGGCGGGTCGAGGATCCGAGGTTCCTCACCGGGCGGGCGCGCTTCACGGAGTCCATGTCGCCACCCGACGCTCTCCGGGCCGTCTTCGTCCGCTCCATCATCGCGCACGGACGGCTCTCGGGCGTCGAGGCGTCGGAGGCGCGTTCGTCTCGCGGGGTCGCGGCGGTGTTCACGGCCGAGGACCTCGACCTGGCCGACCGGCCGCCGGCCGGCAACGTGGCCGAGACGTTCGCTCGCCGGGTTCCGGCGGGGGGCGTCGTCCGCTACGTGGGGGAGCCGGTGGCCGTGGTCCTGGCCGAGACGCTCGCGCAGGCCGAAGACGCCGCCGAGCTGGTGGTGGTGGAGGTCGATCCATTGGAGCCCGTCGTCGGCGCCGAGGTCGCGCTCGACCCCGCCGCCTCGCTCCTGTTCCCCGAGGCGGGGACGAACCTCGCCCACGAGTTCGCCGAGGGCTGGGCCGACGACGTCCTCGAGGGGGCGGAGGTCGTCGCCCGGACCCGGGTGGTCCACCAGCGGCTCGCGCCGGTCCCGATGGAGGCCAACGCCGTCGTGGTCCGGCCGGACGATGCAGGGCTCGAGATCTGGGCGTCTACGCAGATCCCCTTCGATCTGCGCGCAGACGTCGCCGACCTGCTCGGTCTGGACCGCTCGGCGGTCCGCGTGGTCGCGCCCGACGTCGGCGGCGGCTTCGGGGCGAAGCTGCACGTGTACCCCGAACACCTGCTCTGCGCGGCCGCGGCGTGGCGGCTGGGGCGGGCGGTGGTATGGCAGGAGGGCCGGTCCGAAAGCATGGTCGGCCTCAACCACGGCCGGGCCCAGATCCACGACGTCGAGCTCGGGGCGACGCGCGACGGCCGGCTCGTGGGCCTTCGCGTGGACATCCTTGCCGATATGGGGGCGTATCCCGTCGGTGCCTACCTGCCGGTGACGACGAAGACGATGGTCCCGGGCGTCTACGACGTCCCGCGAGTCGCGGTCCGGGGTCGCGCCGTCGTGACCAACACGGTGCCGGTGGGCGAATACCGCGGGGCCGGCCGTCCCGAGGCCACGGCGTCGATCGAACGCGCCATGGACCTGCTCGCGTCCGAGCTCGGCCTCGACCCGATCGAGCTCCGCCGTCGGAACCTCGTCCCGGAGGATGCCTTCCCGTACACGAGCGCGGTCGGATCGGTCTACGACTCCGGCGACTACGCGGGAGCGCTCGACCTCGCCGTCGGCCTGGCCAGGTACGACGAGCTCCGCGCCGAGCAGGCCGAGCGTCGCCGGCACGGGGACCCGCGGCAGCTCGGGATCGGCGTCTCGCTGTACGTCGAGGTCACCGGGTTCGGGCGGAAGGAGTTCGGGTCGGTCTCGGTCGACGCCGACGGATCGGCGACGGTGCGGGTGGGCACGACCTCGACCGGCCAGGGCCACGAGACCGCGTTCGCGCAGCTCACCGCCTCGTTGCTCGGTCTCGAGATCGATCGGGTGCGGGTTCGGCACTCGGACACCGCGGACGTGCCGCGCGGGGAGGGCACCTACGGCTCAAGGTCGCTCCAGATCGCCGGCACGGCGGTACATCGGGCGGCCGAGGAGGTCCTCGAACGTGCCCGGGAGGTGGCCGGGTCGCTTCTCGAGGTGGCCCCGCAAGATGTCGTGGTCACCGACGAGGGCCGGCTCGGCGTGGTGGGTGCCCCGGAGACGTCCGTATCGTGGGCCGAGGTGGCGGCCGCGGCGCCGGACGGCACGATGTCCGCCGAGGCCCGGCCGTTCGTGCGCGAGCTCACCTACCCGTTCGGCGCGCACGTCGCGGTGGTCGAGGTGGACGTCGAAACTGGAGAGGTCCACCCGGTGCGGCACGTCGCGGTGGACGACTGCGGCCGGATCCTGAACCCCGTGCTCGTCGAGGGCCAGGTCCACGGGGGACTGGCGCAGGGGATCGCGCAAGCGTTGTTCGAGGAAGTGCGGTACGACGAGCTCGGCACGCCGCTGACCTCGAACCTGGCGACCTATCCGATGCCCGCCGCCTCCGAGCTCCCGTCGTTCGAACGCGGGGTGCTCGAGACGCCCACCCCGGCGAACCCCCTCGGGGCCAAAGGCATCGGGGAGTCGGCCACCGTGGGTTCGACCCCCGCGGTGGTGAACGCGGCGGTCGACGCCCTGGCGTACCTCGGCGTCCGCCACCTCGACCCTCCGCTGACCCCCGAGCGGGTCTGGCGCGCGATCCACGCGAGCCGACGCCCCTGAGATCGTCCTCGTTCCGCATCGCCGTCGTCCTCGTTGCGGGTCCCTGACGCCTGCTAGGCTCGCGCCGCCGTGCCCGAGCCGACCTCGACCCCGCGGTGGGAGCAGCGATTCCGTGCCCCCACGCAGTCGTTCCCGCACTGGGGCCGCGGCGGCCCCGATCGCCTCGTGTACACCTCGGACGAGGAGGGGTCGTTCCAGGCGTACGCGCTCGATCGCACGACCGGGCAGAGGCGCCGGCTGTCGGACGAACGCGTCGGCGTGGACCTCGCCACCATCTCCGGTGATGGCTCCGACGCGATCTGGTTCGCCGACCCGACCGGCGACGAGTCCGGACGGTGGGTGGCCTTCCCGATCGACGGCGGCGAACCGCGCGATCTGCTCCCGGGCGCGCCGATCGGGTGGCCGGAGGGGCTCGCCGTCGGCCGCGAGGTGGCCGTGGGCGTGATCGCGGATCGGTCGGGGTTCGCCGTCTACGTCGCCGAACGAGGCGCCGAGGCGCGGGAGATCCTGCGACATCCGGACAAGATCGCCATCTCGGCCAGTGACTACCACGTCGAGGGCGTGGACCGCGCGGGGCTGTCCGCCGACGAGACGTTGGTGGCGGTGGACGTGGCGCAGGACGGCGACAACATCCATTGTGCCGTTCGGGTGCTCGACGTCCGTACGGGCGAGACGGTCGCCGAGCTCGCGGACGGCCCGGGGTTCGGGCTGAGCGGGTACGCGTGGTCGCCGGTGCCCGGGGACGCCCGGCTGCTGGTCGGGCACGAGCGGGAGGACCACCTGCGCCCGGCGATCTGGGACGTCGCCTCGGGCGAACGGACCGATCTGGAGCTCGATCTCCCGGGCGAGGTCATGCCGATCGACTGGTGGCCGGACGCGAGCGCCATCTTGCTCTCGCACCGGTTCCGGGGGCGGGATCGCCTGTACCGGCTCGACCTGGCCACCGAGACTCTGACCGAGATCGCCCATCCGGCGGGCGAGATCCTCGGGGCGCGGGTGCGCCCCGACGGCGAGGTGTGGGTGCGGGTCGCGAGCGGCGATCGGGCGCCGCGGATCCTGAACGACCGCGGGGAGCCAGGGCTCGAGCCGCCGGCGGGTGGCCTTCGCGAGGGGCGCCCCTACCGCGAGTGGTTGTTCCGGAACCCCGCCGGCGACACGATCCAGGGGTGGCTGGTGCTGCCGGAGGGCGACGGGCCCTTCCCGACCTACCTGAAGGTGCACGGCGGCCCGGACTGGCTCTACATGGACACCTGGTTCCCGGACGTCCAGGCGGTCGTCGATCACGGGTTCGCCGTGGCGATGGTCAACTACCGAGGCTCGATCGGGTTCGGGCGAACCTTCCGCGACCACATCATCGGCAACATCGGGTTCCCCGAGGTCGACGACGTGGTGGCGGGCCTGGACGACCTGATCGCTCGAGGTATCGCCGATCCGGAACGCGCCGTGATCGGCGGCTGGTCGTGGGGTGGCTACACCACGCTGCTCGCGCTCGGGATCCGCCCGGAACGGTTCGTGGCCGGGGTCGGCGGGGTCCCGGTGGGGGACTACGCCGGATCGTACGACGACTCGGCTCCCGCGCTCCAGGCGTACGACCGCTCGCTGATCGGCGGGGTGGTGCACGACATCCCCGAGTTCGTCGCCGAGCGCTCAGCCATCACGTACGTGGACCGGGTGAAGGCGCCGGTGCTCGTGCTCGTCGGCGAGAACGACACCCGGTGTGTGCCAGCCCAGGTCTACTCGTACGTCGAGGCCCTACGGGCGGCCGGGGGTGACGTCGAGGTCTACTCGTACGACGAGGGCCACAGCACCTTCGTGGTGGATGAGGAGGTGCGCGAGTGGCGCACCGTGTTCGACTTCCTCACCCGCCACGTGCCGGGGCTTCAGTCCCCGCCGGTCACGTAGTACCGCCAGGCCCCGGTCTCGTCGATCCCCAGACGGGGTCCGAGGTACCCACCGAACTCCTGCATCTCGACGATGTGCTCGTCGGTCAGGCCGAGCGAGTGCAGGTCCGCACGTTCCTGCCCGGAGATGTCGTCGAGCGCGCCGTCTTCCATCAGGTACGGCCAGACGTAGTCGGTGGAGCCTTCGATCTTCTCGATGGTGTACGGGAGGGCGAGGATCTGAGCGATCGGATCGAGCACCGACGGGTCCTCTCGCCACGCCGCGACGGGATCCCCCACGGCGCCGAAGTTGTAGCTGAAGCGCTCGGGGTTGACGAGCTCGGCGAGCGCGTCTACGTCGCGCGCCCTGGCGGCTTCGAGGACCCGCTGCGCCGTCACGGCCACGTCGGGGGGCAGGTCGACGAACCCGGGAGCGGGCGGAGGAGGCGCCTCCGTCGGCTCGGGAATCGGGGCCTCGAACGCGACCAGCTTGACCGCAGTTGCTGCGAGAGCCTCCCCGCCGACGCGCGAGTCCATCACGACGATCCAGAGAGTGGCGTCTTGCGGGTCCACCATGGCGGTGCTCCAGTCGCCAGTGAATTGAACACCCGTAACGTTGGCGGCGCAGCAAGCGAGTCCTTCGTCTGACAACAAGCCTCGGTTCCGGATCTCATAGAAGACAGCCGCCGTCTCCGAAAGACCTTTCGTGGTCCCCTCAATGCCGATGCGGGCCCCGTCGTCGAGAGGATGGACGTCGACGTTGGCGATCATTGGGCTCGACACGCCCACGACGCTCCAGATGCCGTTCGGTCCCGTCCGGCCGAGCTGCAGGAGCTCGACCACGATCGGTGGGAGGTCGGGGTCGAAGCTGCGATGGCGGAGCTCGACGACGACCGGGAGTGGATCGTCTCCCGAGAGGCTCGGTTCGGTCTCTTCGGAGGTCCAGCCGAACAGGTTCGTGGCGAGCATCACCGCCGTCTGTTCGGGGTCGAGCCGCAGCGGCTGGTGGCCGTCGTCGACCGCGGTCTGCGCCTCGGCGAGGGCCTCCGGCGTGGTCTCGGGCCACAAGCCCGCGAACCCCGGCTCGCCGGGCAACACCGGCGTGGGCCCCTCGGTGGCCGGCACAACCGGGTTGGGGCCGTCGGCGCGCTCCGGCGCCGCGACCCGCACGATCGCCACGCCGCCGAGCACGACCGCGACCACGATGGCGCTCGAGAGGAGCGCTGTGGCGCCGCGCCGGACCCGGGCCCGCCGAAGCGTCGAGGGCACCGAGCGCTCCAGGTCCACCGGCATGTCCGACGCCAGGTGGTGCAGCCGATCAGCCAGCTTGCTCTCGTTCATGGCTCGTCCTCTCCGAGCTCGGTCCGAAGCCGCTCCATTCCTCGGGAGACCATCGACTTGACCGTGCCGACGGCCACGCCGAGGGCCTCGGCCGTGTCGGCCTCGGACAGGTCCTCGTAGTGGCGGAGCACGATCGCGGCCCGCTGCTCGGGCCGAAGCGTCATCAAGGCCCTGCGGAGGCGGTCGCGCTCACCCAGGTCCGGTGGCAGACTCGCCACGTCCGGGCGCTGCCGATCCATCCACGCCCGTTCCACCCGGCGACGGCGGAAGTGCGACTTCGACAGGTTCACGACGGTTCGGCGCAGGTACCACCAGAACGCGTCCCGGTTCCGGAGGTCGTGGAACCGCCCAAGGATCTTCACGAACGCGTCCTGGGCCAGGTCCTCGGCCATGGTGCGGTCACCGGTCAGCAGGTAGGCCAGCCGCAGCGCCTCCGGCGCGTGGATTCGGTAGAGCTCCTCGAGCCCCCGGGCGGCGGCGCGCGCCTCGGCGCGCTCGTGCGTCACGACCATCTCACCCTGTCACGACGCAGAGGGCACCGGCCAGGTTCCGGCGCCGCGCGAGCGCGTCAGGCGATCAGACGACGCCCTGGTCGAGCATGGCGTCGGCGACCTTGAGGAAGCCGGCGATGTTCGCGCCCACCACGTAGTCGCCGGGCGCGCCGTACTCCTCGGCCGTCTCGCGGCACTGCTTGTGGATCGACTTCATGATGTCCTTCAGCCGCTTGTCGACCTCCTGGCGCGGCCAGGACAGGTGCAACGCGTCCTGGGACATCTCGAGGCCGGACACCGCCACACCGCCGGCGTTCGCCGCCTTTCCCAGCCCGTAGAGGATGCCCGCGTGCTGGAACTGCTCGATCGCCTCCGGCGTACTCGGCATGTTCGCGCCCTCGCTGATCACGAACACGCCCCCGTTCAGCAGGTTGGCCGCGTCTTTTGCGTTGATCTCGTTCTGCGTGGCGCTGGGGAAGGCGCAGTCGGCGGGGATGGCCCACAGCGGGCAGGCATCGGCCTTCGGATCGTGCGGGATGTACGTGGCGCCGGGGAACCGTTCGACGTATTCGGCCATCCGGCCGCGACGGACGTTCTTCAGCTCCATCACCCAGGCCAGCTTCTCGTGATCGATGCCGGCCGGGTCGTGGACGATGCCTCCCGAGTCCGACAGGGTGACGGCCTTCGCGCCCATGTCGATCAGCTTCTCCACGGTGTACTGCGCGACGTTGCCGCTCCCGGAGATCAGGCAGGTCTTGCCCTCGAGGCTGTCGTCGCGCGTCCCGAGCATCTCGTGCGCGAAATACACGGCGCCGTACCCGGTGGCCTCGGGCCGGATCAAGGAGCCGCCCCACTTCAGGCCTTTGCCGGTGAGGACGCCGGTGAACTCGTTCCTGATCCGTTTGTACTGGCCGAACAGGTAGCCGATCTCGCGGCCTCCGACGCCGATGTCGCCGGCAGGCACGTCCGTGTCCGGGCCGATGTGACGCTGGAGCTCGGTCATGAACGACTGGCAGAACCGCATGACCTCGCCGTCGCTCTTGCCTTTCGGGTCGAAGTCGGCGCCACCTTTGCCTCCGCCCATCGGAAGCGTGGTGAGGGCGTTCTTGAAGACCTGCTCGAACGCGAGGAACTTCAACAGGCCGAGGTACACGGACGGGTGGAACCGCAGCCCGCCCTTGTAGGGGCCGATCGCGCTGTTCATCTCGACCCGGTACCCCCGGTTGACGTGGACCTCGCCGCGATCGTCCACCCACGGCACCCGGAAGATGACGACTCGCTCGGGCTCCACGATCCGCTCGAGGATCCTGGCCTCGCCGTAGACGGGCCTGCGGTCCAGCACCGGGGCCAGCGAGCCGAGCACCTCCCGGACCGCCTGGTGGAACTCCGGCTCGCCGGGGTTTCGCTCCACGACCGTGCCCAACAACTCGTCCAGGTACGTCTTCATGGCTGGTGCCTCCTCACGCGGACGCCGTGGTCAGCGTGCGTCTCCAACGGTACTCCGGAGCGGGCCGGTCGGCCCACACGCCAAAGGTCCGATGGCCGCGTACCGTCCGTAGACTGGCGGGCCGATCCATGAGCATCTGGGTGATCCTGACGGCCGTGTTGATCGCGGCGGCGATCGCGTGGATCGGTCTCGTCGCCCTCCGCGCCGCCTCCGGCGTCGGGGCCCCGAAGGGAACCCCGGAGGTCGAAGACGTGGAGGAGCTCGACGTCTTCCTGGTCTGCGGCGAGTGTGGGACGGAGTTCCGGGTCACCCGGCTCGGCGAGCTCCAGATCCCCCGGCACTGTGGTGAGCCGATGAACGTGGTCCGGCGGCCCGCCGAGATCTGAGCGGGATTCCCGGGGCCGATGTCACCGCCACCGGGTGGCGGCGGCGAATCCGGCGGCGATGAGGCCCAGGCCCACCCACAACCACAGCGACCGGGTGCCGCCGGGCACCACGTCCATGTAGTTCAGGACGATGAGGGCCACGCCGAGCAGGATCACGCCCAGGACCACGAACCCGTACCACCGCGGGCTGGCCTTGGGCCGCTTCTTGGGCGGCGGCGGGGCATACGGCCGGGAGGTGCGCTTCTGTCGCTGCCTGGACTTGGGCATGTCGCTCTGATGTTATCGAGCGGGCCGCAGGGTGAGCCGATGGATGGCCGCCGCCTCGACGGCGGACCGGGTCACCGGGGCCGGGCGGAGCTCGCCGGCGATCCAGAGCGGCGCCTGGTCGTTCCAGTGGGGTGAGGTGGGATTGCCCGACTGCCCGGTGGTGATCACGGCCACCGAGCGGTCGAGGTCGGCCAGGTCGGCCACGAAGCGCCAGGAGGGGACCACGACCGGTTCGAACCCGCTCCGCCCGTCGAAGCCGGCCTGAAGCACCGTCTGCTCGTCACCGGGCAACTCGTGTTCGGCGGCCCCGAACAGCTCGGCCAGCCCCGGCATCCGGGCCAGGGGATGGGCGAACCGCACCCGGTGCAGCGCGCCCCAGCGCCACGCCGACCGGTCGGCCCCGAGACGCTCGGCCAGGAGCTCCAGAGCCGCCGCCAGCGACCGCCGCAGGGGTTCGTCCCAGGCGGACTCGCCCGTCCAGGCCGGCGGGTCGCGTTCGAGCAGCGCCGGAAGCGCCACGCACACGAACGGCTCTCGCCACGCCAGGTACCGGTCGACGGTGGCCGGATCCACCCGCCCGAGGAGCGTTCGGACGAGCTCGGCCACCCAGGCGTTGTAGACGGCCGCGGCGGCCGACTCGGCCCGCTGGTCCCCACCCCACCCGCGCAGGAGATCGAACGCCCATCGCTCGTCGTCCGTCTCGGGTTCGAGCGCCGTCAGGAGCGGGAGGAGCGTCCGGGCCGGCAACGAGATCGTGTCGGTCTGGAAACGCGCGACGGCCTCGACCGTGAGGGGGGCGTCCGCGTGTTCGATGAGCTCCGTGATCCGCCGGGCGCGGAACGGCGTATGGAAGTCCCCGCCGATGAGGTGGGGATACGTCTCTTCGTACGTCCGGTTGTTCGCCGTGACGAGGTGCCCACGCTCGGGATCGGCCGACCACGGCAGATCCTCGAAGGCGATCCACCCCTCCCATTCGTGATCCGACGTCCAGCCGGGAACCGGCGCCGTGCCGTCACCCGCCCGGCGAACCGGATACCGACCCGTGAGCTGGTAACCGATCGTCCCCTCGACGTCCGCGTACACGACGTTCTGGCCGGGGCAGGACAGGCCTCGGAGGGCGTGCCGGAATCCGTCGAAGCCCGGTGCCGTCGCCACGTCGACGAGCGCCGCGGGCTCGAGCAGCCCGTCGGCCGCCGTCCACCTGAGTGCGTACGCGCGGTCGAGTGGGACGAACTCGAGGTCGAGGATGCCGATCGTCTCGGCCTCGAGGATCGGGCCGTGGCGCGTCTCGCGCACGTCCACCGTGACGGGCTCGCCCCCGCGCACGGCGATCTCCTCGCGATGCACCGTCACCGGCACCCACTCGCCGTCGAACTCGGCGGCGCGTCCGTCGTCGCCGAGCCGCTCCTCGTAGAGGTCCTGGACGTCGCCGCTGACGTTCGTGATCCCCCACGCGTGGTGGGGCGTGGCGCCGACGAGGATCCCCGGCGCGAACGGGAAGGCGACCCCCCGGGCCTCGTAGCCGGGGGCACGCAGGTGGAGCTCGTACCATGCGATCGGCTGCTGGGCGAGGAGGTGCGGGTCGTTCGCCAGCAGGGGTTTGCCCGTGGCCGTTCTCGATCCGGCGAGGACCCAGTTGTTCGAGCCCTGTCCGCGGGCCCGCGGCATCGCGTCCAGCAGGCGCCCGGCCAGCCCGCCGGCGACCTCCCCGGGCGGCGTGGGCGGCAGCGGAGGAAGCAGGTCGGCCGCGGCCTCCGGTCCCAGGGCCTCGACGAGGTGGACCCGCAGCAGCTCCAGGTCCCAGTTTCCCGAGAGACCCCACGCGGCGTAGGCGAACGCCGCGGCCCACGGTCCGAGCTCGGCCGGGAGGTCGGGCGGCACCGCCAGCAGGGCGTATTCGACCGGCGCCGCCGGCATCACCTGGATCCAGGCGCGAGCGCCCGCCACGAATCGCTCGACCATGGCCCGGGACGCCGCGCTCCACCGTTCGGCCTCGCGCTCCCCGATCCGGCCGAAGCCGACCACGCGGGCGAACTTGTCCTGCGGCAGCGTGAGCTCGGCGAACAGCTCCGAGAGCCGTCCGGCGGCGGCCCGCAGGGCCAGGTCGATCTGGAACAGCCGCTCCGAGGCCGTCACGAAGCCCTGCGCGAACCACAGGTCGTCGAGAGACGAGGCCGTGAGGTATGGGACGCCCCAGCGGTCGCGGAGGACCTCGACCGGCTCGGCCAGGCCGGGGACCTCGATCTCGCCCTCCACCGGCGCGAGTGAGGCCTCGGCGGCCGCGCGGATCTCCTGCGTCCAGTCCTCCACGGGGCGGGAGCCTATCGGTTGAGCCCGATCGTCCGGGCTGGAATGATGCGGCGCATGACCGATCATCGACCGTGGTTCCGGAGCTACCCGTCCGACGTGCCCCACACGCTCGAGCCGTACCCGACCTACCCCGTGTTCGGGATGCTCGAGGCCTCGACGCGCCGATTCTCCCAGCGCCCGGCCATCGCCTGGTTCGGGCGCACGATCACGTACCGCGACCTCCATGCGGAGACCGAGCGGTGTTCGGCCGCTCTGGCCGGCCTCGGCGTCGGCAAGGGTGACCGGGTGGCCCTGGTCATGCCGAACTGCCCGCCCTACGTGATCGCCTTCTACGCGACGGCCCGGCTGGGGGCCATCGTGGTCGGCAACAACCCGCTGTACACGAAGCGGGAGATGGAGCACCAGCTCAAGGACTGCGGCGCGAAGGTCGTGATCGTGCTCGACCTGCTGTATTCGGATTTCGCCGACGTGTTCAAGTACCTCGGAATCGAACATGTCGTGGTGGCGCGCCTGAACGACTACATGCCGTTCCCCAAGAAGCAGCTCGCGCCGGCCTTGAAGTTCAAGAAGCGGCAGCGGCAGGAGGGCAAACCGTGGCCGCCGGTGCCGAAGAACGCTCGGGTGATCCGTTGGCACCAGTGGCTCGCGTCTGCGGGGCCGGTGCCGGTGGCACCGGAGATCGATCCCGATCTCGACCCCGCGGGGTTCATCTACACGGGCGGGACCACCGGCGTGAGCAAGGGCGCCATGCTCTCGCACCGCAACATGATCGCGAACGCCATGCAGGGGGCCTCCTACATCGGGATCAAGGAAGGGGTCGAGGGGCTGCTCGGCTCGCTCCCGTTCTTCCACTCGTTCGGCATGCTCGTGATGAACGTGGCCATCCAGCGCGCGGGCAAGCTCATCCCGATCCCGAACCCCCGCGACCTCCACCTCGTCATGGAGGAGATCGACAAGGAGAAGCCCACGTTCGTCCCCGGCGTCCCGAGGTTCTTCAACGGCCTGAACGAGTCGCCGCTGGCCAAGAAGTTCGACCTGACCTCGGTGACGGCGTGCATCTCCGGGGCCGCGCCGCTGCCGCAGGCGGTAGCCGAGCGGTTCGCCGAGATCACGAACGGGGCGGTGTTGGTCGAAGGGTACGGGTTGACCGAGGCGTCGCCGGTCACGCACGCCAACCCGCTGAAGGGCGTTCGGAAACCCGGCGCGATCGGACTGCCGGTACCCGACACCGACTGCCGCATCGTCGACCTCGAGAACCCGGACCGGGAGGTCGCGGGCGGGAAACGCGGAGAGCTGTGCGTTCGCGGTCCGCAGGTCATGCTGGGCTACTGGAACCGTCCCGAGGAGACCGCGCTCACGATCCGCAACGGGTGGCTCCACACGGGCGACGTCGCCGTGGTGGACGATGACGGGTACTTCCGGATCGTGGACCGGCTCAAGGAGATGATCAGCGTCTCGGGGTTCAACGTCTACCCGAACGAGGTCGAGGAGGCATTGTACCGGCACCCCAAGGTCTCGAAGGCCGCGGTGATCGGCGTGCCCGATGAGCGGACCGGCGAGGCGGTGAAGGCGTTCGTCGTCTTGAAGGAGGGCGTCACCGCGACCACGGAGGAGATCGTCGCGTGGGCGCGCGACCCGGCGAACGGCCTCACCGCGTACCGGGCGCCGAAGCTGGTCGAGTTCCGAGATTCGCTGCCCGAGACCATGATCGGCAAGGTGCTTCGTCGCGTGTTGATGGAGGAGGAGCGGCAGAAGGCCGCCTCCAAGACGTGAGCACGGCCCTTCTCGACCTCGGCGACGGCGTCGAGGTGCGTGTCCTCGAGCCCGAGGACGCCGACGAGGTGTTTTCGCTGGTGGACGGCGATCGAGAACGACTCCGGGAGTGGATGCCCTGGGTCGACGGCACGGCCTCGCCGGCCGATACGCGCGCGTTCATCGAGTCGGCCCGCGCGTCGCAGACCGACCTGGACGGGCTCGGGATCTACGTCGACGGAGCATACGCCGGCGGGATCGGATTGCGGGTGCAGCCGCTCAACCGGCACGGCGAGATCGGCTACTGGATCGGGTCGGCCTGGGAAGGTCGTGGCCTGGTCACGCGGGCCTGCCGCGCGTTGATCCGGCATGCGTTCGACGAGCTGAACGTGCACAGCGTCGAGATCCGCGTGGCGCCGCACAACGTTCGGAGCCGGGCCATCCCGGAACGGCTGGGGTTCACGCAGGAGGGGGTCCAGCGAGAGGCCGGGCGGACCGACGGCCAGGGATTCGTCGACCTGATCGTCTACGGCATCTTGGATCGGGAGTGGCGAGGGTGATTCGAGCGGTCGTGCTCGACCTGTTCGGCACGCTCGTCTACGAGTTCCCACGCGCCGACTGGGACGCGTGGCTGGACGCCGCCGCTGCGGAGGTCGAGGTCGATCCGGAGTCGTTCCACGCCGCATGGTCGGCCACGGCGATCGACCGGCAGACCGGACGAACCGGCGACCTCGAGGAGAACCTGCGGACCGTGGCGGCCCGCGCGGGGGCGTGGCCGACGGATGCGCAGATCGCCGAGATCCTCCAGGACCGCGCCGAGCTGTTCCGGAAGTGGTTCGTTCCGAGACCCGGGGCCGAAGAGATGCTCCGGGAGCTTCGCGAGCGACGAATCCCAACCGCGCTCGTCAGCATGTGCGCGCCGGACACGCCCGCGTTATGGCGCACCTCTCCACTCGGCGGCCTCGTGGACGTCGAGGTGTTCTCGTGCGAGGTGGGACTGCGCAAGCCCGAGCCCGAGATCTATCTCGCGGCGACCGAGGGCCTCGGCGTCGACCCGGCCGAGTGCCTGTACGTGGGCGACGGCGCCTATGCGGAGCTCACCGGGGCCTCGGCCGTCGGCATGCGAGCGGTGTTGATCCGCGACCCGGCCGACGCCGAGGTCGAGGCGCTCCGCCCCGAGGCCGAGGACTGGGACGGCGAACGGATCTCCGATCTCCGCGAGATCCCGGCCCTGCTGGGTTCGTAGCAGAGCCGGGCGGACATGACCTGCCGACCCTGGGAACGGACGCGTCACGCCGCTCGTCCAACCTGGATGCGGCGGCTTCCGGCGACGCTGGCGTTCACGGCGGTGTTGCTCGCCGGGGCATGCGATCGGGCGGATCACGAGTGCGGGCTGCGGAAGCGAGAGTTCTTCGAGGCGAAGGACGCGTGGACGTCGGCACGTGAGCTCGCAACCGACCAGAACGGTCCGGGCGGATCGGAAGTCACAGTCGACGAGCGGAACACGATCGCCGAGCTCCGAACCGCGCTTGAGGAGCCCCAGCGCGCGCTCTTCGATCGTGGATGTGTAACTGCCTAGGGCTACCGGCGTAACGAGTGTTTATCCTCAGGCGTCTTCCGGTCCGAGGTGAGGCCGTCCGAGACACTCCCCGCGAGTGAGGCCACCCGGCCGACCACCAGGGTCGCCGGGGGGGGGATCGCGGCGTCTCTCGCGAGGTCGGGAAGGTCACGAAGGGTCCCGATCACGTGTCGCTGCTCCGCCGTCGTTGCCCACTGCACGACCTGCTCCGGTGTCAAGAGATGGGGGCGCGACGCGACATCTCGCGCTCGAGCGAACGCACGACGTCCCGCTCGGCGGCGGTGAGCCCTCGGAGCGGAGCCCGAACGTCCGGGCGCACGGGGACACCGCGGGCGGCGAGGGCCTCTTTCAGGGAGGCGTGGAACGGCAACGGCTTCAGCACCCGGCGCAGCGTCGAGACCTGCTCGCCGGCGATCGCGCTCCGCTCGTGAACCAGCGAGGCGACGATCTCCGGGAACGCCGTGGCCAGGCCGCTGACGGAGCCGGCAGCACCGCGCTCCAGCCCTTCGAGGGCCAGCGGCTCGCTGCCCACGAACAGGTCCAGGCCCTCGAGCAGGTACGGCTCGACGGCGCTCCACGGCGTGTCGGAGACTTTCATCCCGGCGAGGTTGGAGGCGCGCTCGCGAAGGCGTCCGACCACCTCCACCGGGATGGCGTAGCCGGACCGCCCGGCGAACTCGTACGCGTAGAACGGCAGCGGCGCGCACGCCTGGGCGGCGGCGACGAGGTGCGTCAGCAACTCGTCCTCGTCGAGCGGGAAATACGGCGGCGCGATCACCGCCACCGCGTCCGCGCCGGCCTCCGCGGCGTGCGAGGCGAGGGCCACGGTATCGGCGGTGGTCTGCGCCCCGGCGTGGACCGCGACCTGGAGCCCGTCGGGCCGCTCGGCCAGGAAGCGCTCGGCGGCCCGCCGGCGCTCCTCGACCGACAGCAGGACTCCCTCGCCCGTGGTCCCGCACACTAGGACGCCGTCGAGGCCACCCTGGGCCAAGAACTGGACAAGGGGGCCGAACGCGTCTCCGTCCAGCGCTCGCCCCGCGTCGCGAAGCGGCGTCACCGCGGCGGCGATCGCCCCCTTCAACACGTGGGCATCGTACCGCCGGGTGTTTGTGCCGGCCGTCGACGGGGCACCTACCGCTCGTCGAACCGGACAAGGAGTGGCCATGTGCCTCACGTGCGGGTGCGGCGAGCCCCACCAGGATCACGGCAACCCGGATCAGATCACCTACGAAGACCTGAAGAAGGCCGCCGATGCCAGCGGGATCTCGATCGAGGAGGCCGCGAACAACATCACCGCCGGCCTCTCCCGTACGTGATCGCCGGGCCCATCCGAGCTCGACGGAGCCGGAATACGTTCCGGTCGCCCGGCAACGCCGGAACCGGTGGGTCCGCAGAGCGGGCATGGGCGCCATCGGCCTGGTGGTGGGGCTCGGCCTCCTGGGCATCCTCGGCCCGCGTCTGGAGACGGCCGTCGCCACCACGGGCTCCCTACGGGTGGAGATCACCTACGCGTCGGTGACTCGAGGCGGCCTCGCCACGCCGTGGGTCGTGGAGGTGCGTCGGGCTGGTGGGTTCGGTTCCCCGATCTCGATCGCCACGAGCGGCGCGTACTTCGACGGGTTCGACTTCAACACGCTGTATCCGGAGCCGGTGGAGATGTCCACCAGGGGCGACCGAGTCGTGTTCGAGTTCGCGCCGCCGCCGGGCGACGTGCTCCGCGTTCGCCTCGACGCCCGCGCCACGCCGGCGTGGACCTTCTGGCGGTCGGCCGTCACGACCGTCTGGACGGAGGGAGTGCCCGAGACGAGCGTGTCGTACCGGACGGTGTTCCTTCCCTGAGGAGGCTGCGATGGAGATCGTGATCCGAGCCACCGTCGTGTTCTTCTTCATCTGGACGCTCACGCGGGCCATGGGCAAACGCGAGCTGGCCGAGATGTCGGCGTTCGAGCTCGTCCTGCTCGTCGTGATCGGCGACCTCGTCCAGCAGGGGGTCACCCAGGAGGACATGTCGGTCACGGGTGCGGTGCTCGCGGTCGGCACGATCGGGCTCCTGACCCTGGCGTTCTCGTTCGTCGGGTTCCGATGGCGCCGGGCCAACGACGTGTTGACCGGGGTGCCCGTGGTCGTCGCCCGCGACGGGCTGATCCTGGAGGAGGCCCTGCGGTACGAGCGCCTCAGCGTTCAGGACGTCCGCGAGGCCGCCAGGGAGCAGGGGATCGGGTCGCTGGAGGAGATCGTGCTGGGAGTGCTCGAACCCGACGGCCGGTTCTCGTTCGTGACCGAGCAGCGTCCGAATCCCCGCCCCGCGGGCACGAAGCACCTACGCTGACGTGTCGCGCGGGTCGGTCCCGGGTACCGCATGGCCGTGAGCACTCGTCCGAACGATCTCCGGTGCCCGGCGTGTGGCGAGGGCGTGCTCCGCGACATCGCGTACGACGAACATCGCTCGCCGGCCGAACCGCTCAAACAGGCGCCCGAGAGCCGGGAGGTGCTCGCGTTCACATGCGGGCACGAGATCCTGGCGCGGGAGCTCGGCGAGGCCGCGCGCGACGACCCCAACGTGGAACGCCGGGAAACGCCGGAGACCGTGGAACCCATCGACCGGGAGGGAGGCCGCCCGTGATCACCGTTGCCAGGAACGAACGGCCGGCACCGGTCCCAGACCCCGAGCCCGAGCGCCCCAACCCGCCCGGGCCGGTGCCCGAGCCCGAACCGCCGACACCGGATCCGCTGCCGCCGCCGAGCCCCAACCCCAATCCACCCGATCCGCAGCCGCCGCCGAACCCGCCGCCGGACACCGAGCCGCCGATCCGGATGGCGCACCCGCTGGTCATCGTCTGAGCGGCGGGCCGACCCGCAGGTCGTGACCGAGAAGACGTTCGGCTAGGGGACGATCTTCGAGATCGGAAGCTCGAGGATGTCCGTCGCGCCTTTGGCCTTCATCAGCGGGATGAGCGTGTTCACGCGGTGCTTCTCGACCACGCTTTCGACCGCGTACCCGCCGTCCTGGAGCCGGGACACGGTGGGGGACTTCGCCGCGGGAACGATCTCGAGGAGGCCGGGGAGGTCGGCCTCGGACACGTTGAGCTTGATCAACACTCGCCCCTCCGCCCGCAGGGCCGCGAGGAGCAGCGTGGTCACGTCGTCCATCGCCCGGCGTTTGACCGGGTCGGCGGCGGCCTCGCGGTTGGCCACCAAGACCGGTTCGGAGGTCATCAAGGTCTCGATGATCTTCATCCCGTGGGCCCGCAAGGTGCTGCCGGTCTCGGTGATGTCCACGATGGCGTCCACGATCTCGGGCACCTTGGCCTCGGTGGCGCCGAAGGACCAGACGACGTGCACGTCGATCCCGAGCTCGTCGAAGTAACGCTTGGTGAGGTGCTCGAACTCGGTCGAGATGCGCGCGCCGGGCGGGATCTCCTTGGCGCTTTCGGCGGGGTGGTCGGCGGGGACGGCAAGGACCACCCGCGTGCCGTGTCCGGTCCCGCTCTTCGCGTACGAGAGCGAGGCCAGCACCTCGACGTCGGCGGCGGTCTCGGCGATCCAGTCCTGGCCGGTGATGCCGAGGTCGAACAGCCCGTCCTGGACGTAGACCGGGATCTCCTGGGGCCGAAGGAGCGAGACCCGCTCGATCCGGTCGTCGTCGATCTGACCGTGGTAGTCGCGATCCGAGCCACGTCGCACGCGCAGGTCTGCCTCCTCGAGCAGCCGCAGCGTCTGCTGCTCGAGCGAGCCTTTGGGGATGACGAGCTTCAGCACGTGACCGACCTCATAGCCCAGCGCGTCATGGGGCGGCAGTGTAGCCGTCGGGAACGCCTTGGCATCGAGTTCGGCGACGTCTTGGACTTCGGCGAGGAGCACGGCCGCCTGATCGCGCAGAAGGTGTCGCTCGAGAACCCATTCGACGCGTTGCGCGGGAGCTTGCGCGAGCGGTTCCGTGAGCTGGGCTTCGAGACGACGGACGAGGCCATCGAGGCGATGCGCGGGCCGGTCGATCTTCCCGAATCGTGATCACCGCCGTCGACTCGAGCGTCCTCATCGACGTCCTCACGGATGACCCTCGATTCGGGGCCGCCTCCACCCTGGCTCTGAAGGAGGCGCGTGCCCTGGGCAGGCTGATCGGGTCCGAGATCCTCTGGGCGGAGACGTCTGCCGGATTCGAGAGCCCGGACGAAGCGTCCGCGCTGTTCGAGCGGCTTCGGATCGACTTCGTGCCGCTCGGCATCGACGGAGCACTCGATGCGGGGATGGCCTGGGGGCGATACCGCCGGGAAGAGGGATCGAGAAGCCGACTCGTCGCAGACCTTCTCGTCGCCGCGCACGCTCGCATCCACGCCGACCGTCTGTTGACTCGCGACCGTGGGTTCTTCAGCCGGTACTTCCCGGACCTCGCGCTGCTGGATCCGTCGGCGAGCTAACCGTCCGGAAGAAGCAGTTTCGCTCGCCCGTATGGCACGCCGCCCCGACCTGGTGCACGCGGACCAGGAGCACGTCGCCGTCGCAGTCGGCTCGAACCTCCTCGAGATGTTGGACGTGGCCGCTCGTGTCGCCCTTTCGCCAGAGCTCCTGCCGCGACCGGCTCCAGAAGACGGTCCGGCGCTCGTCGAGCGTTCGTCGCAGCGACTCGCGATTCATCCACGCCATCATCAACACGTCGCCGTTCTCGACGTCTTGCACGATCGCGGGGATCAGCCCTCGGTCGTCGAACCGCACCTCGTCGAGTCCGACCCGCTTCATCACGTCACGCGCACCGGGATGCCTTGCCGCGCCAGGTGGTCCTTCACCCGGCGGATGGTGAGCTGCTCGAAGTGGAAGCGCGAGGCGGCGAGGACGGCGTCCGCCCCGCCCGCGGTGAGGGCCTCGGCGAAGTGTTCGACCGTTCCGGCACCGCCGCTGGCCACGACGGGCACGCCCACCGAGTCGCCCACGGCGGCCAGCAGCTCGAGGTCGTACCCCTCGCCGGTCCCGTCGCGGTCCATCGAGGTCAACAGCACCTCGCCGGCGCCGTGGCGCTCGGTCGCCTCGACCGCCCACCGCACCGCGTCCAGCCCGGTGGGCGTTCGGCCGGCGTCGACGAAGACCTCCCAGCCGCCGTTGCGTCTCTTCGCGTCGATGGCGACGACCATGCACTGCGTCCCGAAACGATCGGCGCACCGTCCGAGGAGCTCGGGCTCGCGCACGGCGGCGCTGTTCACGGCGACCTTGTCGGCCCCGGCCCGGAGCAGCGCCTTGACGTCGTCCTCCGCGCGGACGCCGCCGCCCACCGTGAGCGGGATGAACACCTGCTCGGCCGTGCGGGCGATGACGTCGCGTGTGGCCTCTCGCCCCTCGACCGTGGCGGTGATGTCGAGGAAGACGAGCTCGTCCGCGCCTTCGGCGTCGTAGCGGGCCGCGAGCTCGACTGGATCGCCGGCGTCCACCAGGTCGACGAACCGCGTGCCCTTCACCACCCGGCCGGCGTCGACGTCCAGGCACGGCAAGATGCGCTTGGCGAGCGTCATCCCCGCACCACCTCGCGAAGCCGCAGGGTTCCCGAGTACATGGCCTTGCCCACCACACACGCCTCGACGCCGAGCTCGCGCAGGGCCCAGACGTCGTCGGCCACGCGCACGCCGCCGCTTGCGATGACGGGCCGGTCGGTGAGCTCGAGCGTGCGTTCGTACAGGCCGAGGTCCGGGCCGTCCATCGTGCCGTCCCGCGCGATCGAGGTCACGAGGAACCGCGGCGCCCCCGCATCGTGCAGGTCAGGCACCGCGTCTTCGAGCCTCGGTCCTTCCTCCTGCCAACCGTGGGTCATCACCTTGCCGTCACGGACGTCGACGGCGACGATCACGCCGTCGCCCGCGTGCTCCACCGCCTGCCTCACGAACCCGGGATCGAGCGCGGCCGCGGTCCCGAGGATGGCCCGGGTGGCGCCGTCGGCCAGCGCCCGTTCGATGGCCTCGATCGTCCGGAGCCCCCCGCCGAGCTGGACCGGGATCGCCACGGCGCGGCAGATCGCCTTGACCACGTCGCGGTTCGAGCCGTCCTCGCGCGCGGCGTCCAGGTCCACGAGATGCAGGCGTCGGGCGCCCTCGGACTCGAAGCGGCGCGCCACGTCGACCGGGTCGTCGTCGTAGACCGTCTCGGCCTCGACGTCGCCGCGGAACAGGCGAACCACGCGCCCCTGCCGCAGGTCGATGGCCGGGATCACGATCACGACTCCGCCTCCCGCACGAATCCTTCGTAGATCCGCAGCCCCGGGAGCCCCGACTTCTCGGGGTGGAACTGCGTGGCGAACAGGTTGTCTCGGGCCACCGCGGCGGCGAACAGACGCCCGTGTTCGGCGGCGCCGACGGTCGTCCCGACGGCGAGGTCCGGCGCGTACGAGTGGACGAAGTAGAACCGCGTACCCGTGGGCAGCTCGCCGGTGAACGGGTGAGGCTCCGTCCATCGCACGGTGTTCCAGCCCATGTGCGGCACCTTGACGTCCGGCGGCAACCGCCGGACGATGCCGTCGAACAGCCCGAGGCCCGCGTCCGCGCTCTCCTCGCTTCCCTCGAACAGGATCTGCATTCCCACGCACACGCCGAACAAGGACTTCCCGGAGGCGGCGAGCTCGAGCACGGCCCGGTCCAGGCCGCGCTCGCGCAGGTTCCGCATGCAGGCGCCGAAGTGCCCCACCCCGGGCACGACCACGCCGTCGGCGGCAAGCGCCGTCTCGGCGTCGTCGGTGACCTCGGGTTTGCCGCCGACGTATTCGATCGCCCGCGCCACGCTGCGCAGGTTCCCCATGCCGTAGTCGAGGATCGCGATCGTCACAACGACCCCTTCGTGCTCGGCACGTCGCCGCCGACGACGCGGACGGCGTCCTGGAGGCACTTCGCGAGCGCCTTGAACTCGGCCTCGACCACGTGGTGCGGCGACCGCCCGGAGACCAGGCGGACGTGGAGCGTCATCTCGGCCACGGTGGCGAACGCACGCACGAAATCCTCGGTGAGGCCGGTGTCGTAGGTCCCGATCGCCTCGGCCGGCACGTCCACCTCGTGCACGACGAACGGCCGCCCCGACAGGTCGAGCGCAACGCTCACGGCGGCCTCGTCCAACGGCACCGTGATCGAGGCGAACCGGCGGATCCCGCGTTTGTCGCCCAGGGCCTCCTTCAGCGCCTGCCCCAGCGCGAGCCCCACGTCCTCCACGGTGTGGTGCCCGTCCACGTCGAGGTCGCCCTTGGCGGTGACGGTGAGACCGAACCCCGCGTGCGTCCCGAGCTGCTGGAGCATGTGGTCGAAGAACGGCAGGCCGGTGTCCGCGCTCGCCGAGCCCGTCCCGTCCAGCGTGAGCTCGACGCGCACGTTCGTCTCCTTCGTGGCACGCTCGACGGTCGATTCGCGGGTCATTGGCTCAGCACCTCCTCAAGGGCGGACAGGAACAGGTCGACCTCCTCCGGCGTCCCCGCGGTGACCCGGAGCGCCTCGGGGATCGCCGTGGTGAAGTCGCGGACCAGGACCCCGTGATCGAGGAGCGCCTGCCAGACCTCCCGCGCGGGCCTCGGTGGCCGGAACAGGACGAAGTTCGCGTCGGACGGGAACACCTCGACGCCCATCGGCGGCAGGGCGTCCAGGATCCGGTCGCGTTCCTTGCGGATCGCGTCGAGGATCGCGAGCGCGTCCTCGCGGTGGTCGAGCGCGACCAGCCCCGCGGCCTGGGTGAGCGCGCCGAGGTGGTAGGGCAGTCGGACGCGCCGGAGGTCCAGGACGACCTCGCGGGAGGCCAGGCAGTACCCCAGGCGAGCGCCGGCCAGGGCGAAGGCCTTCGAGAACGTGCGGACCACGACGAGGTTCGGGTGGCGCATGACGAGCGACGCCGCGCTCTGGCCTCCGAACTCGACGTAGGCCTCGTCAACCACCACGAGCGCCGGGCCGTTCGCGGCGAGCTCGATCATGTCGGGCGGCTGCGTGTTCCCCGTTGGATTGTTCGGCGAACAGAAGAACACCACGTCGGGATCCGAGGCCAGCGCGCGCCCGACGTCCTCGACGCCGACCACCCACGGCTCATCCAGGACGATCGGGACGAGCTCCGAGTTGGTGACCCAGCACAGGCGCGAGTGCAACGCGTAGGTGGGCTCGAACAGCACCACCCGCCGGCCGGGCCCGGCGTAGGACTGGAGGACTTGGAGGAGGATCTCGTTCGAGCCGTTGGCGGCCCAGGTGCCTTCGACGGGGTGGCCGTGCACCTGCGCCAGTCGCGCCCGGAGCCGCTCGGCCTCCCGATCCGGATACCGGTTCAGGCCGACGTCGTGCACGGCGGCGGCCAGCGCCTCCCGGAACCGCCCGGGAAGCGGGTTGGGGCACTCGTTCGTGTTCAGCCGAGCCCGCACGTCGAGCTGCGGAGCCTCGTACGGCTCCACGTCGCGCAGGCCGGGACGGGGAGTGGCCGGGTTCACTAGGTGCCTCCGCGTTCCGCTCGGACCTCGACGGCGCGGGCGTGGCCGATCAGCCCCTCGCTCCGGGCGAGCGCCGAGATCTCGGGTGCGAGCGCGGCCGCCGCCGCCGGCTCCATCTCGATCACCGACATGACCTTGACGAAGTCGGCCGCCCGAAGGCCGCTCGCGAACCGCGCCGTCCCGACCGTGGGCAACACGTGGTTCGAGGCCACGCCATAGTCGCCGAATGGCACGGGGGTCCAGGCGCCGACGAAGACCGCGCCGGCGTTGCGGAGCCCGGCGACGAACGGCCCCTGGGTGTCGAGGGTGAGCTGGAGGTGTTCGGGGGCGAGATCGTTCACGACCTCGACCGCCTGATCGAGGTCCGAGACCAGCACGGCGCGCCCGTTCTTCAGGGCTGTTTCGACGACGTCGCGACGGGCGGCCTTCGCCACCTCGGCGGTGAGCGCGTGTTCGACCGCATCAACGAGCGCAGGAGCGGTGGTCACGAGCGTCGCGAGCGCGTCCGGGTCGTGTTCGGCCTGGGCCACGAGGTCGATCGCGACCCATCTCGGATCGGCCCCGCCGTCGGCGACGAGGACGAGCTCGCTGGGCCCCGCCAGCCCGTCGATGCCGACGACGCCGTTGAGCTGTCGTTTGGCTTCGGTGACGTACGGGTTCCCCGGCCCGACCACCTTGTCCACGGCCGGGACGGACTCGGTGCCGTAGGCGAGCGCCGCCACTGCCTGCGCCCCGCCGACCTTGATCACCCGCGTGGCGCCGGCCCGGCGCGCTGCCGAGAGGACCGCCGGGTGCACCGAGCCGTCGGTCCGCGGCGGCGTGGCGATCACGATCTCCTCGACGCCGGCCACCGCCGCGGGCGCGACGGTCATGGCCACCGAGGAGGGGTAGACGGCGCGACCGCCCGGGACGTAACACCCCGCGGCGCGGATGGGGCGGACCCGTTCGCCGAACCTGACGCCGTCACGGTCGTCCTGCCACTCGGGGGGGAGCTGGCGCCGGTGCAGGCCGGCGACGCGATCCACCATCGCCTCGATCGCGCGGCGGAGCGGCTCGGGCGTCTCTGCCTCGGCGTCGGCGAGCTCGTCGGGCGAGACGACGAGGTCGCGCTCGCGCAGGTCGGCGCCGTCGAACCGGAGCGTCAGGTCGAGGAGCGCGGCATCGCCCTCGTCGCGGACGCGCCGAACGATCTCGCGAACGGTGTCGGATACGTGAGGGTCGATCTCGAGGCGTCGGGGCTCGAGCCGCTCCCTCCGTTCCCGGAGGTCGAGGAGCTCGAGCACCTAGTGCCCCTCGACGGCCTCGTGATGCTCCTGGGTGGGACGCGCGGCGCGCCGATCGCGCACGAACAGGATCCAACCGCTCGCGGAGACGAAGGCCGCGGCGGCGATCAGCAGGCCTAGGGCCAGCAGGAACGCGCCTTCACGGTCCATGGAGCCGACAGGGTACCGGAAACGCCGTTCGCGGACGTGCCGTGACTAGCGGTTTCGGCCCGCGGGCTCCCGCAGGTCGGACCAGTCGGACCGTGGCAATGCCGGTGCGGACGCCTTGCCGTTCGGCGACGAGATCTCGGCAGGCGCCGGGCGGCGACGACGTCGGAGCGCCGCCGCCACCACGAGCAGCAACGCCGCGGCGATGAGCACCCGGCCGTCCACGAGCGGACGCTCCTCGGCCTCGATTGCCGCGGGCACCGGCGACGGGACCACCCCCAGCCCGTCACGGGCGTCGTTGACGAGCTCGCCCAAGACGGCGTTGTCTTCCTGGCTCTGCGCGAGCTGCGCCGTGGTCTCTTCGAGCCGCCGCTCGGCTCGACGGACGTCGCGGCGGAGACGCCAGATGGTGGTTTCGAGCCGATACTGCTGAGTGAGGAGGTCGCCCTCTCGGGCCGTTTCGACGATCGAGATCGTGCCGGCGAGCGGCTCGCGCAGGCCGGACAACGTACACGGGTCGTTGCACATCGCGATGGAGTAGATGCCGGACGGCACGTCCGGGACGGTGAATTCGAGCTCGAGCACGAACGTCGAGCCCCGATCCCGCTCGATCACGAACGTTCCGAGCCGGACGGCGTCCGCCGGGACCGGCCGTCCCTCGCGGAGAGCGTCCCCCTCGGGCAGCAGATACCCGTGGAACGGGCCGCGGTCGAGCAGCGACCGCTTCGCCGACGGGATGGAGACGTACGTGCTGGCGGTCGCCGGCCCACCGGGCAAGAAGTGGGTTCCCCCACTCCCACTCGCGCCCGGGCCCCGCACCTCGAAGAACGCTCCGCCGTTCGCGCCGGCGGTCGCCGGGAGCAAGAGGAGCCCACCCACCACCATGGCCACGAATCGCGTTCGCCCGCGCATGACGCCTCCCTTCGCCGAACACCTACCTGACCGGCGCGAGCGACCTCGGGTTCCGAGGGAACCATCCGGGCTCTCACCGAGTAGTTCGGACAGACGGCCGGTGCTCGAGGCCGTCTCGGGGTGCGAAGGGAGGACACCGATGCGCAGGATCGCCGTCGTCGTGTCGGCGCTGACGCTGTTCGCCGCGGCGTGCGGTGGCGAGCCGACCCCGCGAATGGAGCGGGAGCGAACCACCTCGGCCCTGCCGAACGAGACCCTCCTGCTCGACACCGCCGGCGGCCCGCTCGCCGTGCAGGCCCCCGCCGGCTCGGTCCTCTCGGCGTTCCCGAGTGCCGTGCCCGGCCCCGACGGGTCGCTCGTGTATTCGGCCCGGGTCGAAGACGGGACGACGGTCCTGGATTCGCTCGTCGGAGCCACCGGTGAGCTCGCCTCGACCGCCGAGATCCGAGGTGAGTACCGCCTCGGCGTGGTCTCCGGCAGCGGCCGGGCGGCCGCGCTCACCGAGCCGCTTCCGAAGGGCTGGGACCCGTGGACGCCGGTCCCGAGGGCGAGCACCGAGATCGTCGTGGCCGACCCGGGCGGCGACGGCGAATTCGCGCGGTTCACGCTCCAGGGCAACTTCGAGCCCGAGGCGTTCTCGGTCGACGACCGCACCCTGTTCCTGCTCCAGCACCTGCCCGCCCTTCGCCCCGAGGCGTACCGCGTGACGCTGCTGGACCTGGCGAGCGGCAAGATGCGTCCGGCCTTCGGGCCGTTCAAGTCCCCTTCCGAGCGGATGCCCGGCATCCGGCTCCAGCAGCTCTGGGGCCCGAACGGCGACCAGCTCTACACGTTGTATTCGAGCGCGAAGCCCGGGTACGCGCCCCATCAGGCGCCCGCCTCGTCGGATGCCGCCGTCTCGTTCGTCCACGTCCTCGACCTCGACGAGGGGTGGGCCCACTGTGTCGGCCTGCCCGAGGCCATGTGGGACCGGCCCGCAGCGCTCCAGGCCCTGGCCGCCTCGCCCGACGGCTCGAGGCTGTTCGTGGTGGACGCGCGGATCGGGATGGTGGCCGTCATGGACACCGAGACGCTCCAGGTCCGCGCCGGCGAGGTCGAGCTCGCCACGTCCGACGTCCGGCGGACCACCGTGCGGACGAGCGCCGATGGTCGGACCTTGTTCGCGGCAACCTCGGGCGCGAGCTCGCAGATCGCGGTTATCGACGTCGCCACGTTCGAGGTCGTGGATCGCTGGCCGGTGACCGGCTCGGTCTCGACGCTGGGGCTCTCGGCGGACGGCGAGCGCGTCTACGCCGCGGTCGGCGACGGGATCGCCGTGCTGGACGCGTCGACCGGCCGACCCCTCGGCGATGTGCCGTTGGAGCAGCCGAGCGACGTGACGAGCGTGATGCCGATCGCCGCTTGACGCGGACGGTCGCGCACCAGCCGGATCGAGGATCATAGGCGGGTGGACCTGCCCGTCATGCCGCCGATCGCCCCGATGCTCGCCAAGTCGGTGGCAGAGATCCCCGTAGGCGAGCTCTCGTACGAGCCCAAGTGGGACGGGTTCCGCTCGATCGTGTTCCGGGACGGGGACGAAGTCGAGATCGGCAGCCGGAACGAACGGCCGATGACCCGCTATTTCCCGGAGCTGGCCGACGCGTTCCGGGTGCACCTGGCGAAGCGCTGCGTCGTGGACGGCGAGATCGTGGTGCCCGGCCCCGAGGGCCGTCGCCTCGAGTTCGAGACGCTCCAGCAGCGCATCCACCCGGCGGACAGCCGCGTGCGGATGCTCGCCGAACGCACGCCGGCCCACTTCGTGGCGTTCGACCTCCTGGCGCTGGACGGGGACGACTACCGGGGACGCCCGTTCGCCGATCGCCGGGCCGCGCTGGAGCGAGCCTTGAAGAAGGCGACCTCCCCGGTCCACGTGACGCCGGCCACGACCGACCCCAAGGTGGCCGGGGAGTGGTTCCGCCGGTTCGAGGGCGCCGGGCTCGACGGCGTGATCGCCAAGCCGCTCGCGGGGACGTACCAGCCCGACAAGCGGGTGATGTTCAAGATCAAACACGAACGCACGGCCGATTGCGTGGTGGCCGGCTACCGCCTCCACAAGAGCGGCCCCGACGCCGTGGGCTCGCTGCTCCTGGGCCTCTACGAGGACTCGGGCGAGCTCACCAACGTTGGCGTGGTCGGGGCGTTCCCGATGCAGCGGCGACGCGAGCTGCTCGAGGAGCTGCGGTCGCTCGAGACCACGTTCGAGGGCCATCCGTGGGACTGGTCCAAGCTCGTCCCGGAAGGCACCCGCACCCCGAGGAGCTCGGAGTTCAGCCGGTGGAGCCAGGGGAAGGACCTGTCGTTCGTCCCGCTCCGGCCCGAGCGGGTGGTGGAGGTTCGCTACGACCACCTGGAGGGGCGGCGGTTCCGTCACACGGCGCAGTTCGTGCGGTGGCGGCCCGACCGGGACCCGCGGTCGTGCACGTTCGACCAGCTCGACGAGCCGGTGAGCTACGACCTGGCCGAGGTGTTCGGGGAGCGATAGCCGGTCAGCCGGACGAGGCGGCGGCGCGCCGTTTGGACTCGGAGCGCCGTTCGGCTTCCAGGCGCTCCAGGTCGACGTCGCTGTAGTCCACGTACGTCATCGCCCCGGCGATGGCGCGGTGGCCGGCCGTCTTCTCGATCAGGTCGTGCATCGTCTGCGCGACCCGGCGATAGGTCGGGTGCCCCTGCGGGCTCGAGCGAAGCTCGATCAGGTGCATGGCCTCCCGCGCGTTCATCTGCATGACGAACCGGATCCGGAAGGCCATCGACACCGCGTATTGGGCGACGTCCGGGCCGGCGGCCGCGAACAACGCCTCCCACGTGGCCGCCGAGTCCTCCATCACCCGGTGCCACTCGTCCTCGAGCCCGGCCTCGCCGACCTGCGGCGGGGTCTCGTAGCCGTGCATCGGCGAAAGCCGCTGCCACTCGAGCGTGAGCGGGCGGTGCCGCTGGAGGTCCCGGAACACGCCGTAGTCGCACAACACGTCGAACCGGTAGCCGGTGCGCTCGAACGCGCGCCCCGGCTTGTGCCTGCGGTTGCCGCGGTCTCCAACGTAGGCGCGGAGGACGTTCTCGCGCTCGGTGGCGCTCATCGAGTGCGCGAGCGAATGGCAGCGGTCGTCGGGCAGGTCGGTCGAGGCGTACAGGGCCGCCGCGACGACCTTCTCCTCACCGAGCGGGTCGTAGTCGGTGAGCGTGACGAGCTCGCGGGGGCCCGGCACGACGCCGTGCGTGTACATCGCCGCGATCTCGCGCGTCCTCGCGCGCGCCTCCTCGAGGTACCGAGACCACGCCACGCCGCGGTCGGGCAGGTCGACCCGCTTCAGGAACGACGGGATGACCTTGCGCAGCTCGACGAGCATGAGATCCGCGTATTCGCGGACCTCGGCCAGCGGGTGCGCCCGCATGCGAAGCAACATCTGCTCGTACGACTGACCGGTGGCGTAGACGCCGAGGTTCGAACGCGTTCCGGCCGGGAGCAGCACCCGGAGCGTGTCGCACGTCTTCGCGGTGATGGTGGAGCGGTACAGGAAGTCCGAGTCGGCGGGATCTTTGGGGAACCGCTCGACGAAGTAGTCGGAGAGCGGTTGGAACATGCGTCCGTACGACTCGAACGTCCGAGTCGCGAAGTCTCCGTAGACCCCGGCCGCCTCGGTGCCCTCGATCTCGGGCGGGATCGTGAGGCGCCACCGGCCGCCGGGTTGGTCGTCGTAGCGCATGTAGCGGGTGCTTTGCTCCAGGTACGCTGCGAGCCGCCCCCACTCGATCGCCTTGGCCAGGAGCTGCGAGGCCTGCTCACACGCCAGGTGCACCCCACCGAGCTGCGCCACGGAGTCGTCGCCGTATTCGAAGAACACGTTGTCGTACAGGCGCTCCGCGCGTTCGGTCCCGACCGCGCTCGTCGATCCCCCGGTGCCCACCTCGGCGGCGAACTCGTCCAGGAACAGACGCCTGAGCGACTTCGTCGTGCGCGAGTACCGCGCGAACAGCGCCCCCTTGACCACCTCGGGGAGGTTGACGAGCGCGAATACCGGCCCCTCGAGGTTGGTGAAGTAGGGCTCCAGGCGCGAGCGCTCCTCGCCGGTCCACTCCTCGCGAACGAACCAGAGACTCACGTCAGTCGTCGTCCCCGGTCGGCCCGGTCCCCCCGGTCGGCCCCGTGGGTGGAGGC
>DASUTU010000121.1:0-5020 GCA_036374435.1 Actinomycetota bacterium
GACCGGCTGACCCGGGCTCGACCGTGACCCGGGTCGACGAGTACCGGGAGGCGCTTCGCGCGCTCGAAGGCGATTGGGAACCGTACCTGCTCGACCACTCGGGGCTGCCCGGGCCCCGCGGCAACCTCGAGCTCGCCAGAGCGGCGGCCGAGCTCGGGACGCGGCGGCAGTTCGAGCGGTGGCTGGCGTGGGACGCACAGCGCGCGCCGTTCGGCTCACGCGAGGAGTTCCTGGCGTTCTGCGGCACGGTCGGCCTGGGACGCCTGGCGGCCGAAGGCGACCACGGCGTGCTCGAGCGGCTTCGAGCCCTGGCGAACGACCCTCGGTGGCGCGTCCGCGAGGCCGTGGCGATCGGGCTCCAACGCCTCGGGGCGGTCGACATGTCGGCGCTGCTCCGCCAGATGCGACCGTGGACGAACGGGACCGACTTCGAGCGCCGGGCCGCGGCCGCGGCGCTGTGCGAGCCGGCGCTCCTCCGGCGGGATCGCGACGTCCGGAGCGTCCTCGTGATCCTCGACCGCATCACCGCAGCGATGGCCCGCTCGCGCGACCGCCGGTCGGATGGGTTCCAGGCGATGCGAAAGGGCCTCGCCTACTGCTGGAGCGTCGCCGTCGCTGCGTCTCCCGAGGCCGGACGACCGCGCATGGAGGGGTGGCTGACGAGCGAGGACCCCGACGTCCGCTGGGTCATGAAGCAGAATCTCGCGAAGAAGCGCCTGACGGCGGCCGGCGCCGACTGGGTCGAGCAATGGAAGGCGGCGCTCGGCGGATAGTGGGACTAGCTGTGTGTTATCTTGTGTGTCATGAGGGTCCACGTGCATCTCGACGAAGAGCTGGTCCGGGAACTCGACCGGCGAATGGGTCCGCGGAAGCGGAGCGCCTACATCGCGGACGCCGTTCGGAGGCAGTTGGAGGCGGACCGCCGCTGGGAGAAGATCCGTTCCGCGTACGGGTCCATCTCCGACGAGGGGCACCCCTGGGACCCGGACCCGGGCCGATGGGTCCATGAGTCTCGTCGGGAGGATCCCCGGCGGGTTGGCTGATGGCCCGAGTCCTGCTGGACACGACGGTCATCATCGACGTCATCCGCGGGAGAACTCGCACCCAGGCGCGTCTCGATGCCCTCGAGCCGGCCGGGGATGTGCCATACGTCTGCGCCGTAACGGTTGAGGAGGTTACCTCCGGGCTGCGACCACGCGAGCGTGAGGTTGCCTCGGCGATCTTCGAGGGGCTGGCGACGGCTCCGCTCGGCATGGCCGAGGGCCGACTCGCGGGGTGGTGGCGGGGACAACATCGCGCTCGAGGGCGAGAGCTGTCTCAGGCGGATGCGCTGATCGCCGCGGCCGCCGTCGGCATCGGCGCCCGTCTGGCCACCGGGAACCCCAAGGACTTCCCCCTGCTCGGCCTCATGGTCGATCACTGGCCGGTCAGCGAGTAGGGCGCATCGTCTCAACCGCTAGCATCCGCCGCGATGCCGCCCGACGCGGACCCGAAGCGCGGCCCACTTCGGGAAGTCGTGTTGCTCTTCACCCGGCTCGGGTTCACGGCGTTCGGGGGACCCGCCGCGCACATCGCCTTGATGCACGACGAGGTGGTCACGCGGCGGGAATGGGTCGGCGAGCAAGAGTTCCTCGACCTCATCGGCGCGACGAACATGATCCCGGGGCCGAACTCGACCGAGCTGGCGATCCACCTCGGACGCCGCCGGGCCGGATGGCGAGGGCTCGTTCTCGGCGGGATGTGCTTCATCGTCCCGGCGATGTCGATCGTCTTGGCGCTGGCGTGGGCCTACGTGGAATACGGAGCCACGCCGGAGGGAGAGGCGCTCCTGTACGGCGTCTACCCGGTCGTGATCGCCGTTGTCGCGCAGGCGCTGTGGTCCCTGGGGAAGACCGCCGTGAAGGACGTCCCGCTCGCGCTCGTCGGGATCGCGGTGCTCGCCCTCTACCTGGCCGGGGTGAACGAGATCCTGCTGATCTTCGGGACGGGCCTGGCAGTGATGCTCGTCCGGAACGCCGTCCCGACTGCCGGGTGGCGTGTCGGGCTCTTCGTGCCCTGGCTCTTCCCGGCATCCGCGGTGGCCGCCGCGTCCCAGGACGCCGCCGAGTCCTACCCACGGCTGTTCCTGACGTTCCTGAAGATCGGGTCGGTCCTGTTCGGCAGCGGCTACGTCCTGCTGGCGTTCCTTCGTGCCGACTTCGTCGAGCGACTCGGTTGGCTCACGCAGCAGCAGGTCCTGGATGCCGTCGCCATCGGGCAGGTGACGCCGGGTCCCGTCTTCACGACCGCCACGTTCATCGGCTATGTCGTGCTCGGGGTGCCGGGGGCGCTGCTCGCGACGCTCGGGATCTTCCTGCCGTCGTTCGTGTTCGTCGCGATCACCGCGCCGATCATCCCGCGGCTGCGCCGCTCGCGGTGGCTCGGCGCGGCCCTCGACGGGGTCAACGTCGCCGCGCTCGCCCTGATGGCCGGCGTGACCTGGCGGCTCGCGCTCGACGCCATCGTGGACGTCCCGACGGCCGCCATCGGCGTGCTCGCGGCCGCGATCCTGTTCCTGTGGAAGCCGAACGCGGTCTGGCTGATCCTCGCCGGCGGGATCGCCGGCCTGGCGATCGACGCCCTCCGGTAGCCTCCACCGCGTGGGATCGACCGCCGCCTCGGAACGGCTGTTCGGGCGCGCCCGGCGCGTGATCCCCGGTGGGGTCGACTCGCCGGTCCGCGCGTACGGCACCGTGGGCGGCGTGCCGCACTTCGCCGTTCGAGGGGAAGGCGCGTACCTGATCGACGCCGACGGCAACCGGTACGTCGACCTCATCCAGTCCTGGGGAGCGCTCCTGTTCGGGCACGCCAGGCGCGAGATCGTGGAGGCGGCCACCGCGGCCGCGACCCGCGGGACGTCGTTCGGGGCACCGACCGAGCTCGAGGTCGAGCTGGCCGAGCGGATCACGGCCGCCATGCCCGCCGTCGAGATGGTCCGGCTGGTGTCCTCGGGGACCGAAGCGGCCATGAGCGCGATCCGGCTGGCGCGAGGGGCCACCGGTCGCGAGCTCGTCCTGAAGTTCGAGGGGTGTTACCACGGACACTCGGACGCGCTGCTCGCCGCCGGCGCGGGCTCGGGGATGGCCACGTTCGGGATCCCGGCTTCTCCGGGGGTCACCGACGGAGCGGCCCGGGACACGCTCACGGTCCCGTTCAACGACCCCGACGGTGTCCGGACGGCGTTCCAGGGGCACGGGGACCGGATCGCGGCGGTGATCGTCGAGCCGGTCGCCGCGAACATGGGCGTGGTGCCGCCGGGCCCCGGGTTCCTGGCAACCCTGCGCGAGCTCTGCACCGACCACGGCGCGCTGCTCGTGTTCGACGAGGTAATCACCGGGTTCCGGATCGGGTACGGCGGCGCGCAGGGGCACTTCGCCGTCGCCCCCGACCTCACGGTGCTCGGGAAGGTGATGGGCGGCGGGTTCCCGTGTGCGGCGTTCGGCGGGCGACGTGACCTGATGGAGCGACTGGCGCCGACCGGCCCCGTCTACCAGGCCGGGACGTTGTCGGGGAACCCGGTGGCCGTGGCCGCCGGCATCGCGGCGCTCGATCTGGCCCGCGAGCTCGACCCGTACGCGGCGCTCACCGCCATCGCCGAACGCCTGGCCGAGGGGCTCGCGACCACCTTCGCCGCGCGCGGGATCCCGGCCACGGTGAACCGCGAGGGGTCGCTGCTCAGCGTGTTCTTCGCCGAAGGTCCCGTCCGCGACCTCGTCGATGCGAAAACGGCCGACCACGAGCGGTTCGCCCGGTTCTTCCACCACCTGATGGACCGGGGGGTCCTGCTGCCGCCGTCCGGCTACGAGTTGTGGACGCTCGGCACCGAACACGGCGCGGCCGAGATCGACCATGTGCTCGAGGCGGCCGCCTCGTTCGAAGGGTGAGGCCGAGGGCCGAGGCGTAACGATCCGGCCCTTCGTGGGACGATAGGAGTGGATCCCACCGAAGGAGGGATGTTCCGTATGCCCACCGAGACCGCCACGTTCGGCGCGGGGTGTTTCTGGGGCGTCGAGTACGTGTTCGAGCGGGTGCCGGGCGTCGTGGCCACCGAGGTCGGTTACTCGGGCGGCCACACCGAGTCCCCCACGTACCGCGAGGTGTGCTCGCACACGACGGGTCACGCCGAGGTGCTGCGGGTCGAGTTCGACCCCGAGGTCGTGACCTACGACCAGCTGCTCGAGGTGTTCTGGGCCATGCACGATCCGACCCAGGTCAACCGGCAGGGCCCGGACGTCGGCGACCAGTACCGCAGCGCGATCTTCACGTACTCGGACGAGCAGCTGGCGGCGGCGCTCGCCTCGCGCGAGCGCGCCCAGGCCCGATTCCCGCGCCCGATCGCGACCGAGATCGGCCCGGCGCCGGCCTTCTGGCCCGCGGAGGACTACCACCAGCGCTACTACGACAAGAACGGGCACGAGCCGTATTGCCACGTGATCCCGTGGGGCACGCTGCGCGAGCTCGGCCTGGTGGCCGCGACGCCGTAGGACCGTTCTAGTCGGCCGGGTCCGCTTCCAGGACCCGGTCGGCCTTCGCCGCGAACACGAAATCGGCCTCGTGCAGGCCGCCGATCTTATGGGTGAACACGGTCACCTTGACCCGACCCCACGCCAGCTCGAGGTCGGGATGGTGTCCGACGTCTTCGGCCAGCTCCCCCACGCGGTTCGTGAAATCGAGCGCCTGGCGGAAGTTCTTGAACCGGTACTCCTTCTCGAGGTGGTGGTCGTCCACCACTCGCCAGTCGTTCCCGAGGTCGTCGAGGTAAGGCCGGATCTCCTCGGTCGTGAGCGGCGGGATGCCGCCTTTGCATGGCACACACTCCATCGACGCCAGGTCACGGGCCATCGGTCCGTCCCTCCTCGATCCTCGCTCCCACCATCCGGTCGGCCGCTTCGGCAGTCGAGACGCCGTCGGCCTCTGCACGCTCGAACACCTCGGCCAGCGTGTCCGCGATCGACCGGATCCGCTCGTCCCGCCTCGTCAG
>DASUTU010000122.1:0-2342 GCA_036374435.1 Actinomycetota bacterium
TCGGCGAGTTCTCCTCGGTGGTCCGGTTCATCGAGGACAACTGGGGGCTGCCGCAGCTCGCCGAGCGCGACCGGATGGCCACGCCGCTGTTCGACGCGTTCGACTTCGAGCAGCGGCCCAGGCCTCCGGACCCCCGGCCGCTCCCCCGGGACTGCGAGGGCGAGATCCATCCCGCCGCCCCGCCCGGCGCCTGAGGCGGCTCAGTCCTTCTGGCTGCCGATCGTCCGGAGGAACGGCCACCCGGCGGCGAAATGGGACTCGGTCGTCCCGTACGGGCAGTCTTGCCGGAGATCGAGCAGGTACCTCTTGAACCGCGGGTTCTCGAAGTCGAACGCGCCCAGGAGCGGGTCGGCGTTCGCGTCGCGTTCGGTCATGGGCTCGAGGTCGAAGACCTGCTCGATGAACGCGAGCACCGAGCTGAACTCGTACACGGTCTTGTCGACGTGGCCGCCCTCGGGGTTTTCCCCCCGTCGCGTGTAGGGGGAGATGATCAGCGCCGGGGTCCGCGGCCCGAGGCCCATGATGTCCACCTGCGGCGGCGCCACGTTGTCGTAGAAGCCGCCGAAGTCGTCCCAGACCACGACGATGGCCGTGGAGCGCCAGTACTCGCTCCGCATGATGGTGTTGATCTGGTGCACGGTCCAGTTCTCGCCGGCGCACACGCTCTTCCCACCGCCGGGGTGCTCGTTGTAAGACTCGGAGGGAACGATCCAGGAGACCTGCGGCATCTCGCCGTTCTCGACGTCGGTCACGAAGTTCTCCGGTGGCTCGACCTTGTTCCACATCGGGCCGAACCGAACGTGTTCGATCATCTGGAGCGCGTTCATCCAGGCGTTCTCGTTCGCGTAGTACTTCCAGCTGATCCCGGCCTCCTCGAGCTGGTCGGGAAGGACCGGGATGTTGAAGCAGAGCCGGATCTGATCCCAGTACCGTCCGAGCTCGTAGGTGTTCTCGCCGTTGGCGTTGATCTCGCGTTCGAGCTCGAGGATCCGTTCCTCGTGTTCGCGGACATCACGCGGCGTGAACCGCGTCGCAGTCTCGTTGTCGTCGTCGCAGTACGAACCTGGCGTGTCGGTCTGGCCCTTGTTGTCCACGATCCAGTTGGCCTGCGCGGCGACCGTGTACAGGTGTTCGGGCAGCGTCGGCCCGTACATCGAGGTGAAGAAATGGTCGGCCAGGACGAACCGGTCGGCGTAGGCCCAGTAGTTCGGGAGGGTCTCTCGATCGTGGTAGTTGTAGCCGCTCAGGTCCTGCCCGAAGAACGTCGCACGCTCTCCCGACTGCGGGATGACCCCGTTCATCCGGTTGAACCCGTTCATCTTGCCGCCGTTGATCCCCACGAGCCCACAGCGGAAGCAGTGCGTCAGGTCGTGCGGCTGCGTGTCCTCGGCTTTCGTGAGCTCTACGACCGGCCCGTCGCGGCACCCGTCCTCCGTGCACTCGATCGTGCCGCCTTCGGTCGTCCCGTCCGCCCCCGGATAGGTGGCGAAGTAGTGGTTGAAGGACCGGTTCTCCTTGATGATGAACACGACGTGCTCGATCGGCGACTCCCCCGGCACGAGCCCCGAACCGTCGCCGTCGTCGCCGGTCTCCCCATCGCCCCCGTCGGGCCCCGTCGCCTCCGGACCGGTCGGCTCCACCTCGTCGGCCCGGTCGCCGCCCTCGTCGCGAAGGGCCGCCCATCCGACGACGGCCCCGGTGACCAGGACCAGCGCCGTGAGGAAGGCGAAGAAGCTTCGCCGGCGACGGGCGCGCCGCCGGTCGAAACGCGGCCGCTCACGGGGCACCGGAAGGCGGGATCCGGGTCGAGGGTCGTCGCTCACCGGCGACAGCCTACCGACACGACTCCGCGGCCTTCGCCCGACGCCGCGCCGCGGTCGCCTCCGCGAGGACGACGAGCGCGAGGGCGCCGACCGCGACCAGCGCCCGGAGCGGTCGCCCGCGGTCGAATCCCGGCGGGGTGGGACGACAGAGCTCGCGGAGCCGCTCCCGGAGCGAGTCCAGACTCGAACGCGCCGATGCGTCGCCCACGAGGTTCTCGAGCTCGTTCGGATCGCGTCGGAGCTCGTACAGCTCCTCTTCGCCGGTCGCGTACCGGACGTATTTCCAGGCGCTCGAGCGCACGGCGCAGAAGGTCGGGACGGGGTTCGCGCCCTCCGGGTGTTCGATCAGGAAGTCCTCGCGCCATCGGTTGATCCGGCCGTCCAGCAGCGGGAGGAGGCTGCGGCCGTCGGCGTCGATCGCGACCCCGGCCGCCTCCGCGATCGTCGGCGCCAGGTCGATGTTCAGCACGAGCGCGTCCTCGGCCGGCTGCACGGCTCGGTCCGCCGCGTCCCACCGGA
>DASUTU010000123.1:0-77444 GCA_036374435.1 Actinomycetota bacterium
GTCGAACGACTCGAGCACCACGGGGACCAGGCCCTCGTCGCGCTCCTCCAGAAGCGGGAGCAGGCTTCGGCCGTCCAGATCGGCCGGAACCCCCACCCCCGCGAGACCGGCGATCGTCGGGGCGAGGTCGACCGTCGCGACGAGGGCGTCCTCGACGCGCCCGACGGCGCCCGGGTACCGCACCACCAACGGGACTCGGACACACTCGTCGTAGGGGCACGACTTCCGCACCCAACGATGTTCGCCGAAGGAGAAGCCGTTGTCCGAGACCACCACGATCATCGTGCGCTCGAGGGCTCCGCGGGTGCGCAGCGCCCCCACGATGCGCTCGATCGCCTCGTCCACCGCGAGCAACGTCTCGAGCGACCGCCGTTGGTGGTCGAGGAGCGCCCCCCTCCCCTCCTCGCCGAGGACCGGCAGCGCGCGAACCCACGCCGGTTTGTCCGAGACGTCCTCCTCCGCCACGGCGGGCCCCTCAACGATCGGCACGTCGGCCAACACGCCGGCGTGTCGCGGGGCCGGCGTCCACGGTGGGTGCGGGGCGGTCGGCGCCACCCACAGCAGGAACGGCCGATCCTCCGGCGCGTCCTCCACGAATCCGACGGCGAGTCCGGCCAACACGTCGGTCAGGTAGTCGGCCTCGTCGTGGCCGTAGGAGACCGGCCGACCCTGCTCGATCAGCTCGTAGTCCACGTACGTGCTGGTCTGCAGGCCCTGGCGTTTGCCCCACCACCGGTCCCACCCGGCGGGGACGGGCTCGCGACCGGGGAACGGATAACCGTTCAGGTACTTCCCGGCCAGCCCGGTGAAGTAGCCGGAGTCTCGGAGCCACGCGGCGAGCGTGGTCGTCTCGTGCAGACGGGCGCCGTCGGCGTTCGTCAACACGCCGTGGGCGTGCGGCAGCCGCCCGGTCAACATGGTGGCGCGGGAGGGACAACACACCGGCGAGCTCGCGAACGCATTTCGAAACACCACCCACGGCTCGTCGGGGTCGTCCAGGGCCGCGCTCAGGAACGGCATGGCCTCGGGCCGGATCGAGCCCGCGTGCTGGTCGTCGGTGACGATCACCACGACGTTCCAGCGTTCGTCGGGGTCGGAGGTGGTGCAGGCCGAGGTCGCCAGGGTCGTCCACGCGACCGCGAGGGCCGCGAGCGCGCGACGCGCCGTCATGCCGGGCGTTTCCGCAGCTTCCAGATGTTCTCGGAGGGGAAGCGGCGAGCCCAGGCCAACGGCGCGAACCACGGGTAGGTCGTACGCGCCCCCGCTGGGGGTCGCGGCTCGATCAGATCCTCGACCTCGAGGCCGTGAGCCCGGAACAGCCGGATCCACTCGCCGAAGGGCAACATGAAGTCCACGGTCTCCTGGTCCCACGGACGCATGTCGAAGTAGTCGCGGGACAGCCGGTCGGTGACGCGGTGTTTCGTGTCGTCCCAGCAGACGAAGTGGATGGGGCTCGAGTGGCCGAACGCCAACAGTCCTCCGGGCCGCAGCACCCGCGCTGCCTCGGGGACGGTTCGCCAGGGGTCGGCGAACGTCATGGCCCCGTGATCGCACATGACCACGTCGAACCGCTCGTCGGCGAACGGGAGGCGTTCGGCGTCCCCGGCCACGAACGGCACGCGGCGGCGGACGAGCCGGGAGGCGTGTTCGAGCTGGCGGATCGACAGGTCGAGCCCCACCGGCCGGGCGCCCATCTTCGCGAGCCACCTCGACCACTGGCCGCCCCCGCATCCGAGCTCGAGGACGTCCCTGCCGCGGACGGCGCCGAGCACCCGCAGGCGCGACTCGGGGATCGACCACACCCCCCAGGCGGGGGTCCGGCGGCCGAGCTGGGCGGCGTGTTCGGCCTGGTACCGAGCGCTCTCCGCGTCCCAGTACCGGCGGTTCTTGCGGACGTGGCGGGCGCTCCGGCTCACCCGGCGTCCAGCCAGCCGCCGTCGCGCTCGTGGCGGGCCGCCACGATGCCCGCGGCGATCGAGAGCGCGATCTCCTCCGGCCGGCGACCCCCGAGGTCCAACCCCACCGGCGACCGGATCCGGCCGATCGCGACCTCGTCGAGCCCCATCGCGCGGAGCTCCTCGAGGTAGGGGCCGACGTGCCCGCGGCTGCCCATCACCCCCACGAAGCGCGCCGGCGAGCGCACGACCTCGGCGAGGAGCTCGGCGATGCCGGGCTCGTCGTGATCGGTGAAGACGACGTCGGTGCGTTCGTCGAGCTCGACGTCCCCGGTCGTGGAGGCGACCCGGCCGGGCTCGGCGCGGTCGCGAGCGGTGACGCGTTCGGCCCGCGGCTCGAGCAGCACGGTCTCGTCGCCGAGGACCGCGGCGTGCCGGCGGAGCTCCCGCGCCACGTCGGTGGCCGAGACCACCACGAGGGTGGACCGCAATGTCGGCGGGTCGAAGAACACGACCACCTCGCCCTGCTCGTGGGTGTAGCGGAGGCTCCGCGGGGTGCCGGCCTTTGCGATCTGCGCGGCGTCGCGGACGGCGGCCTCGTCGAACTCGGCGCACCCGAGGGTGCCGTGCACCTCCCCTCCGGGGACGATGCGCATGGCGTTGCCCACCGCGCAGGGCGGGGAGCCCATGACCTCGACCGCCCGCACGTCCACCCAGCGCCGAGGAGCTTCGGGTTCGCGGCGATGCCCGGTGGGGTGTTCGCCGGTTCGGCCGCCGAGCACCTCGACGGCGTGGGGCAAGAGTGGCAGCACCGCCTCCAGGCTCTCTCGCACCCCGTTCGGGCTCCCCGGAAGGTTGACGATCAGCGTGCTCCGGCGCGTGCCGACGACCGCGCGGGACAGCGCCGCCAGCGGCGTCTTGTCGAGGCCGGCGCGGCGCATCAGCTCGGCCAGGCCCGGCGCCTCGCGGTCGAGCACGGCCCGGGTCGCTTCCGGGGTCACGTCGCGAGGCCCGAACCCCGTCCCGCCGGTGGTGACGACGAGAGGGATCGCGCGGGCGTCGGCGAGCTCACGCAGGAGCGACTCGATCTCGAGCTGCTCGTCCGGCACCACGGCGCGTTCGGCCACCTCGAACCCGGCCTCGGCCAGGAGGCGCTCGGCGGCATCGCCGGACTCGTCCACCCGGGTGCCGTGCGTGACGCCGTCGGAGACCGTGATCACCGCCGCCGTCCGAGGGACGTCCATCGACGCACATCCTAGGACGCGCCGCTCCGAGCGCTCAGGCTCCCCACACGTCGAGCTGCCGCCGGGTGAGCGCCGGAGTCCTTCCGAGCGGCCCGAACGCCCACGCCTTCAGCAGGGCCAGGCCGCCCCCGCCGAGCGCCAGCCCGGCACCGACCGCCGCCGACCCGCCGCCGATCCATCCGGCGCCGCCCAGCGCGAGCAGCGCCACCCCGACGTTGAACGTGACCACCTGCAGCGTCCCGCCGAGCTCGATCGCGGCGAGCTGGCGGCGGCGGTCGTCCGGATGACCGGGGTGGGCCATCGGGAGCAGGTATTGCCACGCGCCGAGCAGCGTCTGGAGCACCCACCCGGCGACGAACACGGCCAGGAACACCTCGCGGTGCCGGGCGAACGACGCGGCGCCGCCGGCGAGGACCACCGGGAGGGTCAGCGATCCGGCCACGAACCAGGCCAGGGCGAACAAGAGGTGCTTCGCGGCGACGGGGACCGGCCAGCGGCGCGGCGTGCGGACGCTTCGAACCGCCATCCACGCCACGCCGAGAGCGCCGAGTGCGACCGCGATCCCCCCGGCGGCCGCGACCGGGGCCACGCCCACCCCGAGGCCGAACGCCGTCCCCGCGACGCCGGTCCCGAGCGCCACCCCGGTGGCGGTCCCGTGCCACGCGGGCATCCGGATGCGAAGGACGGTCGGGAGCAGCGTGACGAGCGTCCCCACGATCGTGAACGACGCCCACCCCAAGACGTTCAGCGTGAGGTGGGCCTGGCGGACGGCCACCCAGCCCCGCCCCGGCATCGCTCGGGAGCCGAGCAGCGCCCCGAGCGTGCCGCCGGCGAGGACGGCGGCGACCGCGGCCAGATACATCGCGATCGGCAAGGGGTGCCGTCGGTTGAGGCCGATCCACCGCGCTCGGACCACCAGCCAGCCGAGGACGGCGGCCGATGCCACGAACACGGTCCCGCCGGCGGCCACCAGGCCGGTGCGGCCGAGAGGGTGTCCCGCGGCCAGCAGCAGGACCCCGACGTTCAGCGCCCCGAACTGGGTTCCGACCAGCCACCCGGCGGGGGCGGGGGCCGCGGTCAAGGTGAGGGCGAAGTTCTGCATCGCCCCGGCGATGGCCACCGAGACCGCGCCGGCCAACGCCAGGTGCAGCGGCAGCCACAACCCGAGGCGGTCGCTCTCGGGCAGCAGGAGCGACAGGGCGGCGGCGGTGAGCCAAAGGCGGGCGGCCGCCTGGTACCAACGGATCGTGGTCCGCGCGTTCACCCCCGAGAGCCTAGCTACCGGCGTGTAGCGTTCGGACGTGCGACGAGGGAGGAACGTATGGAGTGGATCGACGAGCTGGCCGAGGCGCTCGGCGAGGAGCCGCTCTCGGCCGAGCAGACGACGCGGCTGCTGAGCTCGGCACGGGCGGTGGCCCACCGCGTGGAGCGCCGCGTGACGCCCCTCGCGGCGTTCCTGCTCGGCGTCGCGGTGGGCCGCCGGACGGCCGCCGAGCGGGACCTCGCTCTCGCGGAGGTCCTCGAAGCACTGGAGGCCCGCCTGCCCTCGGACCACTGACGAGGATCGGGGTACGCTGGAGGTTCATGTCCGAGACCTGGCTGCCGCCGTCCACCCCACCCCCGCCGTCCGGGCCGCTCGTCGACACGTTCGGGCGGGTCGCCGACGACCTGCGGATCTCGGTGACGGACCGCTGCAACTTCCGCTGCACGTATTGCATGCCGGCCGAGGGCCTGGCCTGGCTCCCGAAGTCGGAGATCCTCACGTTCGAGGAGCTCACGCGGCTGCTGCGGCTGTTCGTCCGGCTGGGGATCGGATCGGTCAAGGTCACCGGCGGCGAGCCCACGGTCCGGGCCGACCTCCCGGACCTGGTCCGGATGTTCCGCGAGGCGGCGCCCGGCATCGACCTGTCGATGACGACCAACGGCGTGTTGCTCGACCGGCTCGCGGTTCCGCTTGCCGAGGCGGGCCTGGACCGCGTCACGATCTCGCTCGACTCGCTCCTGCGCCACCGGTTCCAGGAGATGACCCGCCGGGACGCCCTCGACCGCGTGCTCGCGGGCGTCCGGGCCGCCGAGGCGGCCGGCCTGGTGCCGATCAAGATCAACTGCGTCGTGATCGGCGGTACGAACGACGAGGAGGTCGTGGACTTCGCCGCGTGGTCCCGGGAGCACGGTCACGTCGTCCGGTTCATCGAATACATGCCGCTCGACGCCGACCACGCGTGGGAGCGAGCCAAGGTGGTGCCCTCGGCCCGGATCCTCGACGCCATCGACGCGGTGTATCCGCTGCGGCCCGCGGGGCCGGACCACGAACCGGCCACCAGCTACCGCTTCGCCGACGGTTCCCCCGGAGGGATCGGGGTGATCGGGAGCGTGACCGAGCCCTTCTGCGAGAGCTGCAACCGGCTTCGGCTGACCGCCGAAGGCGAGGTGCGCTCGTGCCTGTTCGCGCTCGAGGAGACCGACCTGCGGGGTCCGATGCGTGAGGGCGCGAGCGACGCCGAGCTCGAGTCGTCGATCAGAACGACCGTCTGGCGCAAGTGGTCCGGCCATCGGATCAACCACCCGGACTTCGTGCAGCCCGAACGCAGCATGTCCGCGATCGGCGGCTGAGCTACGCTCCCGCGTCGACCGCCGCCAGCCGGGCGAGCCCCGCGATGTTCTTGAGCACGAACCGGCGTCCCTCCCGCTCAACGAACCCTCGCCGCTGGAAGTCCGAGAGGATCCGGGTGACGTTCTCGCGGCTTCCGCCGCAAAGGCTGGCGAGGTCGGCGTGGGTCACGACCGCGGGAACGACGGCCCCGTTCTCGGGAAGCTCGTCGAGCGAGGGAGCGACGAGCTGGAGCAAACGCTTCGCCACGCGCCCCTTGAGATCGAGGTAGAGCAGGTCCTCGACGAAGGCCTCCTGCGCTTGGACCTGGCGGGCCAGGGCCCGCAGCAACGCCAGCGCGGCGGCCGGCTCGTCGGTCAGGAACTCGAGGAACGTGGCGGCCGATACCCGCCACACCGTGGACTCCTCAAGAGCGATCCCGGCCCCGGTGCGCGGCATCCCGCCCAGGACTCCCAGCTCACCGAAGAACTGCGAGCGGTCCAGCGTCGTGTGGAGCTGCCGATGCCCGCCGACGGAGAGCGAGCTGATCTCGACGCGGCCGTCCACCAGGAAGAACACGTCCGGGGACTCTTCGCCCTGATGGAAGAGGTAGGTCCCTCGCCGATACGTCCGGATCGATCCGCGTTCCGCCAGGCGGGCCACGGTCTCCCGGGACGCGTCCTGCAAGAGTGGTGCGCCGGCCATCTCGTCGACGAGGGCGGCGGATCGGACGGTGGCTGCGCGCACGAACCGAAAGCGTAGTCAACCGCTCGCCCGAGGCATAGCCCGCACATGACGGCGGACCCGCCTCTCAGGGCGGGTCCGCCGAGGGATTCGACCGAGGTTCGGCTATCTCGCCGCGCGCTTCGTGACGCGCTTGGAGACGCGCTTCAGCGACCGCTTCGTCACGCGGGTCGCCGCCGCCTTCTTCTCGCCGCCCTTCGTGCTCTTGGAGGGCGCCGCCTTCGGCGTGATCTTCTTCTCCGCCACCTGCTCACCCCCCTCGCCACGTCCGGGCCCTTGGGCCACTCCTGCTGGTCGGCATCCTGCACCGCCCGGCACATCCAAGATGTGCCGGGCGTCACCACCTCCGGCGTGACGTGTGTCACACGGGGGGATGTGACGCCCGTCACACGTCAGGGGTCCGTCTCGACCTCGGGGAGATCGATCGGGTCCGGCCGGGGGGTGCAGGCACCGCAGTAGAGCGCGTCCTCCACGACGAGGGCTCGCGTCGTGTTCGCGCCTCGGAAGAGCTCCAGGATGAACGGCTGGGTCTCGACGTGGTCCTCACAGACGCCGCGGCCGCAGAAGCGACAGCTCCCCACGGCGGTTCGTCGGCAGTGCCAGCAGTCCATCGCCCTCCTCCCGCCCGATCCCGGGCTAATGCTGCCAGGTTCGGTGGAGCGCTGCCGACGGGTTCAACGTGCCGCGGGTGAACGCCCCCGCGATGGCGCGATCGAAGCCATCGCGGCCCAGGCGGAACAGGCGGGCCGGCGTCCGGGCGATCACCGAGGCCGTCCTCGGCGCGTCGGTCAACAACGCCACCTCGCCGAAGTGAGCCCCAGCCCCCAGCGTGCCCACCCGCTCGCCGTCGCGGACGATCTCGACTTGGCCGGAGCCCAGGCCGTAGAACGCGTCCCCCTCCTCGCCCTGCCGGATGATCGTCTCGCCCGGACCGGCGTTGATCCAACGCCCCTGCGACACCACCGCGGCCAGGTCGTCGGCGCCGAGGGACGCGAAGGCCTCCACCACCCTCAGCTCGGCCGCCGCCTGGAGCGTGGGCGAGAACTGCGGGACCTCGATGGCCCGGGCCAGCAGCCGATCGAACGTGTTGGCGTCGACCACGAACAACTCGGCGTCTTCCACCGGGCGCACGGTCGCCGATCTCGGCGCCCGGTCGACGAGCCCGAGCTCCCCGAACGACTCTCCGCGCCCGAGCGTTCGCAAGACCCGGTCGCCCCCCGCCTCCGGATCCTCCTCCACCACCACGAACGTGCCGGACCGGACCACGTAGAAGGCCTCGGGCCGATCCCCCTGGCGGAACACCGGTTTGCCGGCCGGATACGCTCGTAGCCGAACGCGGCCCGCGAGGTCGGACAACAGGTCCTCCCCCAGGTCCTCGAACACCGGGAGCGCGTCGATCATCCGCGCGGCCTCCACTCGCCACCTGGTCTCGAGCCGGAAGGTGACGGCCCGAACCAGGGCCCTCGCCCGTCGCGCAAGCGATCGCAGCACGGCGATCCCCGCCCGAACGACCGGGCCCGTCACGAACAGGACCGCCGCCAGGAGCAGCAGGCGCGTCCCGATCCCGCCGTGCCACAACGTCCGGACCAGGCCGCCGAAGACGGCCTCCCAGAAGAACGCGGACCAGTACAACGAGAGCACGGTGAACGCGATGCCGAGCGCCGCGTAGAGCCCGATGCCGATCTCCTGCTTCGTGAACCGCTCTCGGCGACGGAGCTTGCGCCACAGGTCGTACCGGGCGAACCTCAGCGACCGGGGGCGCAGATCGGGGACCTGGATCGCGTCGGACAAGATGAAGTAGCCGTCGAGCTCGAGAAGCGGAACGAGGTTGAGGAAGATCACGAAGTAGTTGAGCAGCGCGAACTTGTACAGGAGCGAGGCCGGCGCGGAGTCCGGGAACGCCCACACGGCCAGCGACGCCGCTCCGGCCACGACCAGCTCGGAGTACGGACCGGCGAACGCCTGCGCGATCCGTTGACGCCGACCGAGCATCAATGCGTCGGAGGCCTCCACGAAGAACGCCGGCGACCCGAAGTAGATCATGAAGCCGGCGCTCTTCACGCGCCGGCCGTGGCGAACGAGCACCAGGGCGTGCGCGAGCTCGTGCACGAACGTGAGCACGTAGTTCATGGCGAGCAGGAGCAGCGTCGCCGTGACGGCGTCGCCGTCCGACAAGGAGAATCGCCCCTCTCGGTAGACCGCGACGAACGCGACGAAGCCGAGCACCGCCACGAATCCCACGGGGACCGACACCCACGGGAGAAAGAACCACTTCAAACCGGAGCGATAGAACCAGTCGACGAGCCGGTGGGCGCCCCGCCAGTCGACCGAGAGGGTCTTCGCGAACTCTCGCGCCTTCCGTCGGGCCTTGGACACCGGATCGAGCGCTCGCCGGACCGCCGCGTCGACGTCGACGAACGGGGCGGCGAGGAACCCGCCTTCGTGGAGCTCCCGGACCAGATCGGCGACGCCCGAGAGCTCGAGATCGCCGGAGGTCCGGAACCGCTCCATCACGATCTCCTTCACGGTCCTCGTCCCGTCCATCAGGCGAACCACCTCGACCTCTCCGGCTTCGAGGCGGTAGTGGAGCTGCTCCCGGGGGTTGGCGATCATCGCGTAGTCGTTGCCCCAACGGAGCGTGAACTCCTTCAGCTCCACGTCCGGGGCGAGCCGGGGTCGCAGGCGCGCCGGGTCCAGCCTCCGCTCGAGGGCCTCCCACACCCCCGCTGCCGGTTCGGCCTCGGATGGCGAGCCCATCCGCTCCTCGGAGAGCACGGGGCCGTGAACGGGCGCCGGCGGGCTCGACCGGTCGGCCTGGCTCGACGTCGGCGCCGTGTCCAGCCGCGTTCGGAGCAGCGAATAGACGGACGTGCGGGGCGCCCGGCGGCGAGAGGCATACAGGTTACCGACGAAGGCTCCCACGAGAAGGACCAGCGTGGGGGTGCCGAGGGCGATCTCCACCCGCGCATCCTCGGCCGGAACCCCCCATCCCGCAACGTGCTCGCCGTCACGTCCCGGTGGTGAGCGTCGTCACCTCGCGGCGTCGGCGCCCCCCAATACCGTCCCGGAAGAAGACGGCGCGGGATGTCGACGAGAGGAGGCCGAGGTGCTGAACGGAGACATCCAGATGCTGGCCGGGGAACTTTCGCACCATCGGGTGGCCGAATTACGCCGCGAGGCGGACTCGGATCGGTTGGCCCGGGGGGCCCGCGGCTCCCGGGTAGCCAGAAGCCGAGGCACCGTCAAGCGGCTGGCTCAGGCGGCCCTGGCCGCGGCCACGTGGCCGATCCGCCGCTGAGCACCGCCGGACGGTCGAATTCACGGGGCCGTCACATCGAGGTCGCGAGCGCGCCACGAGTGACGGCTACGGTTCGGGTCGCCAAGAGGCATTCGCCCCTCTGGAGCGGGGGGTCGGACCGTCACCCGGCCCCCCGCGCCCCCCTCCGCGAAGCCTCAGGCCAGCGAGGCGATCAACTCGCGGAGGCCCTCCTCCCCGACCTCACCCTCCCCCGCGTAGACCACGACCCCGTCGGCGTCGACGAGGTAGAGGGTGGGGGTGCCGCGTATCCCGAGAGCGGTGGCCGCCGTGCCGCCCTCGTCGTCGATGAGTGTCGGCGCCGTGATGTCGTTCTCGCGCAGGAACTCGCCGGCGTCGGGTCCGGGAGCCGCTCCGATCGAGGTCACGACCGTGACGAACCCGATGTCCGGGAAGTCCCCCAGGACCCGGCTCAGGACGGGGAGCTCGACCTGACAGTGGCTGCACCACGGGGCCCAGATCGACAGGGCCGTCGGGCGGCCGTCGAAGTCCGACCAGCTGACGGTTCCGCCCCCGATGGCGGGCCCGGAGAAGCCGGGCACGGTCTCGCCCACGGCCAGGGGTTCGCCCTGCCGCGAGGGCCCGTCGACGGTGACCTTACCCGCGGCCGAAGGGCCCACGGATGAGCCCTGGCCGCCGTCGTCTCCCTCCATCAAGGCGAAGACGGCCAGCGCCACGAACGCGATCAGCGCCAGGCCGCCGATGACGTAGGCGACCGTGCGGCGTTGCGCCTGTCGTCTGCGGGCGGCCTCCCGGACCTCAGCCGCGGCCCGCCGGCGCTCCCGCTTGCTCTGCTTGTCGATCGGCTCCGTCGTCTTGCTCATGGTCGGCCTCCGTCGTGGCGAACAGGTTGTCGAGCTGCCACGGCCCACGCGGCCGAACCGCGAGGTAGACGCCGAACAGCACGATCGGGATGTCTCGGACGATGTCCCACCAACTCACGCCCTGGCCCGGGCCGCCGCCACCGAAGCAGCCGCAGTCGATCTCGAGGCCTCGTGCCTTGGCCTGCCCCATCGCCGCGATGAACATCACGCCGAGCGCCGCGGTCGTCACGCCGGCGAACCGGACGAACAACCCGGCCACGAGCAGGAACGCCACGGCGATCTCGACCCAGGGCAGGACCGCGGCCACCAGGCGGACCCCGGCCTCCGGGAGCAGGTCGTAGGCGTCCACGGCCAGGATCGACTCCTGGCGGTCGAACGCCTTGGACAGACCCGCCCACAGCAGCAGGGCGGCCGGGCCGAGCCGACCGACCAACCTGAGCGCGAGCAGGGCCGTGCGAGACATGTCCCTTCATGCTCGGGACACGGATCGTCGGAGGGGAAGGCCCTTCGACCCGTTCCCGCTAGGACGGGCGGACCGATTCAGCTGTGAGCGGGCGCCCGACCGGACCCGTCAGGGCCACCGGGCGACCATGACCCGAGTGACCTTGAATCCTCGATCCATCGTGCTCCGTACGTCGCGGAACCCGGCGGCGCGCAGGACCGAGGCCACCGCCCGCGAGCGGTCGGGGCTGACCTCGACGAGGAGCCAGCCTCCCGGCTCGAGCCAGGCGCCGGCCTCCTCCACGGTCCGCCCGATCAGGCCGAGGCCGTCCCAGCTCCGATCGGTCAAGGTGTGGGCCGGCTCCCACCGCCGGATCTCCTCGGGGAGGTCGCGGACCTCCTGCCGGGCCACGTACGGCGGGTGGAGCGTCACCACGTCCACCGTCCCGCGCAGCGACGACGGCAGGGCGTCGAAGAGGTCGCCGACGAAGAACGTGGCCCGTTTCGCCAGGCCGAGACGAGCGGCGTTCTGGCGGGCCACCCGGACGGCCTGACGCGAGATGTCGGTCCCGACGGTGCGGGCGGTCCGGACCTCGTTTGCCACCGCCAGGGCCACCGTCCCACCGCCCGTGGCGACGTCCACGTGGACCGGCCGGCGACGGCGCCGGAGCCGCCGGACGGCCTGCTCGGCGAGGAACTCGGTCGAGTCGCGGGGAACGAACACGCCCGGACGGATCAGGATCTCGAGGCCGCGGAACGTCGCGTACCCCTTGATGAGCTGCGTGGGCTCGCCGAGGGCTCGCCGATCCACGTACCGGTCGAACCGGCGACGGGCCGCCGCCGGGATCTCCGCGTCCGGATCGAGCTCGTCCACGCCCAGCGCGTGGCACAGGAGGTCCTCCGCCTCGATCAGCTCGCGGTCGCGCTGCCAGTGGTCGATGGCCTCCGAGGCCTCGAGCACCCGGACCGCGCGATCGAGCGCCTCCGCCGTGTTCACGGGCGAGGACGGTACCAGCGGGGCGTGTGCTCGCCACCGCCGTGGGACAATCGGCGCATGGCGAAGAGCGGCGCCGCCAAGGTGAAGACGGCTCGACCCAAGGCCGACGACGTTCGCCTGACGGGCGACCGCATCGTGGTGCACCACCCCGAAGACGGGGAACGCAAGACTCGCGGTGGCCTGCTGATCCCCGCGACGGCGGCCCCGGCCCCGCGACGATGCATCTGGGGCGACGTCCTGCTGGTTGGCCCCGACGTCCGCAACGTCCGGCCGGGAGACCGGATCCTGTACCTGCCCCAGGCCGGGCTCGAGCTCGAGCTGGACGGCCACGACTACCTGCTCCTGCGCGAGCGCGACGTCCAGGCCGTCCAGTCGCCGGCCGACGGCGCCGAAGGACAACCCGGCCAGTACCTCTAGCCGCCGACGAACGTCAGCCGCAGGTGGCGCACGTCGTTGTCGCGGTTCGGGTCGATCAACACGACCCGCTGCCACGTCCCGAGCGCGAGCCGGCCGCCGTCCACGGGCAGGACCAGTGAAGGCGAGACGAACACCGGGAGGAGGTGGTCGCCGCCGTGCCCGGGCGAGCCGTGTCGGTGCCGGTACCGATCGTCCCGCGGGAGGAACCGCTCGAGGGCTTCGTCCAGATCCTCCTCGGAGCCCGACCCGGTCTCCATCAGCGCCAGGCCCGCCGTGGCGTGCGGGGCGAAAACGTGGACGAGCCCGTCCCGCCCGGCCGAGGACGCGAAGGCGAGGACGCGGTCCGTCACGTCAACGACGCGTCGCCCTCGGGTCTCGAGGCGGATCTCCTCGACGTCCACCGAGGTCTATGGGGACGGTGGTGGCGGTGGCGGCGCTCCGCCCGTCTCCTGGATCGGGGCTGCCGGTGAAGGGGCGACGGCCATGCCAACGGGTGCCTGGGCCGGCTCGGCCCCCGCCTGCTCCTTGCGTCGAGCAAGCATCAACAGGCCGCCGATCAGCGCGAGCGCCCCGCCCGCGAGGACCAAAATCAACCCGATCCCCATCGAGATCTCGAGCTGGCCACCGTCGACCAGCAGGTCGACCCCGGCGCGAGCCTCCTCGACGCTCACCCCGAGCTGCGGCGCCAGCTCCTCGGCGATCGAGTCCCGGACGGTGAGCGCGTCGTACACGCCGAGGCCCCCGCCGACGAGTCCGGCCAGGATCACCACCACGGCGATGGCGCGACGGCCGCTGCGGATCGCCAGGAAGCCGGCCAGGATCGCGACCAGCCCGGCGGCGAAGGTGATCCATCCGTCGGAGCCGTCGACGCCGGTGGTCGACTCGTCGAACCCGCCCCCGGACAGCGTCACCCACACCAGGAACGATCCGATCGCGAGCAGGGCTCCGCCCACGATCGCCAGGGCGCTTCCGATCGGCGTTGCTCCACCCGCGCTGGGCTGCTGCATGCCATCCCCCCGTGTCGACGACGCCCCATCCTTCCATCCGGGGCGGGCGGGGTCCAACGCCGGTTGAGCGCGGACGCCGGCTCGTCGAACACCAGGAGCTCGGGCTCGGACACGATCGTCGCCGCGATGCCCAGGCGCTGGAGCATGCCTCGGGAGAAGCCACCCACGCGACGCCGGGCGACGTCGGCGAGCCCGACCTCCGACAGCGCGGAGCCCACCGACGACGCCCCGAGCTCCGGGGCCACCATGGCCCGGGCCAGGTCGACCACCTCGTGGGCCGTGAGCCAGGGGTCGAACCGTGGCGTGTCCGGCATCACCGCCAGGCGACGGCGTTCGACCCCCAGCCCGACCTGGCCGCCGGTCGGCCGGCGGAGCCCCGCGACCAGGCCGATCAGCGTGCTCTTGCCCGCCCCGTTCGGGCCGACGAGCCCGTACACCGTCCCCGACTCCACCGACAGGTCCACGTCGGCAAGGGCGACGGTCGAGCCGTAGGTCTTCCGCAGGCCCGAGGTCTCCAAGACGGCGCTCACGGCCCAAGACTACGGAGCGCGATGGAGCCGATTGACGTATGTGTGTAATGGTGTAATCATCCCGTCGAGGAGATGGGCTTGGAGGCGGGCATGGACGAAGAGCTTCAGGGCTGGTTCGCCGGGCGCCTGCCCGAGGACTGGTTCGTCGGGCAGGCGGAGGTCCGCTCCGACCGGGAGGAGATCCTCGTGGTGGGGACGCTCTCGGATCCCGAGTTGCCCGAAGGGGCCTCGGCGGAGACGGCCTCGGCGGCGCGCCTGGCCCGGATCGACGGGTTCCGGGAGGACACGCGGCAGCGGCGGATGCGCATCGCCCAGGAGGCGCAGCATCGGTTCGGCCGGCGGGTGTCCTGGGGGGCGCAGTGCGGCGACCTCCGGAAGCTGTTCACGACCGTGAGCGTCCCGGCCATGACGCGACTGCGGATGGCCGAACGCCACGTGCTCGACACGCTGGTCGAGGCCGGGGTGGCGCGTTCACGCAGCCACGCGCTCGCCTGGTGTGTGCGTCTGGTGGCCGAGCGGCAGGAGGAGTGGCTGAAGGACCTGCGCGAGGCGCTCACGCACGTGGAGAAGGTGCGCAAGGAGGGGCCCACCTCGGCCTGAGCGAGGCCTACTCGGCCCCGAGGCCCATCCGGTAGAGCTTGCGGCCGCGCCCCCGGTCATACAGGACGACTTCCTCCACCCCGTTCTCGGCGAGGTCCCGCCACGACACGCCGATCCAGTCCTCGGCCGCCTCGGGGTCAGGGAAGTGCGAGGAGCGGCCCACCTCCTGGCCGCTCTGGTCGAGGTAGGTCCAGCCGTACATCAGGGCCTCCGAATGGCCACGATCATGTTGGCGGCGCTGCTCACGAGCACGCGATCTCCCGCTTCGAGGTCTTCGGGGATGGATTCGGCGCCCAGGCGGGCCGTCTGGATCCTCTGATCCGGGTAGACGACCGTCACGTCGGCAAACGGCGATCCGTGGATCTCGAACCGGCGGACCTCGCGAACCTCGGCCTCTTGCTCCCCCAGCACGATCGCGCAGGCTACCGCAGCTTCGGCCGGTCGTCAGGGCCCGAATCCGTGCGCGGAGCGCGTTCGTCCTCTTCCAGGCTCAAGCGGGCGTCCCGCAGGGTCGAGGACCTCTTACGAGATGACCACGCGGCCCCTGCGGCGTCTCGTCGCCGTCTCCGTTTGCCTTGCCGTCGTGCTGCTCCCACAGCCGGCCTCCTCCGACGACGCCGGTCGCTGGGATCGCGCGGGCGACCGCGCGTCCGGTCCGCCCGACTGGCGGGTCCAGGCCCCCTTCTCGACGAACGGCATCAAGTGGGCCGACGTGCCGAAGGACCATTGGGCCAAGACGGCCATCGACTACGTCGCCGCGACGAACACGTGGATGCGCGACCGGCGGAGGGCCGGACCCGACGGGCGACACGAGTTTCGTCCCGACGCCCTCGAGCCGCGGAGGTTGTTCGCGAGAGCGCTGGTCCGCGCGTTCGGTGCCGGACTCGCCTCAGACGCGACGGTTACATTCACGGATCTTCCCGACACGCACCGTCTCTACCGGTTCGCGAACATCGCCGTCTCGCAGGGATGGATCGAGGCGGAGGACGGCGCCTTCCTTCCCCGGCGCAAGGTGACGACGCGCGAGGTGCATCGGGCGCTCGTCCTCGCCCTCGGCCTCGGCGACGTGGCGACGGCCGCCGAGGCGATCACGCTGCGCGACGGCACGACGGTCGCCGCGCCGGAGGGGTCCGGCACATTGCTCCTCGGGATGCGGATGGGCCTGCGCTACAACCACGACGACGAGGCCCTCGACGTCGGACCCGACTCGCCGCTCACCCGAGCCGAGGTGGCATGGTCCCTGTACCGAGGCTCGACGATGCCGAGCTGGGTGCACGCCTCGCTCGCCGAGTACTCGGCGATCGAGCTCCCGACCCTGTCGGAGACGATGCGGCAGGTCCTGGACTGGGGCCTGCGATACGTGGCGTACCCGTACATCTGGGCCGGCGAGTGGGACCAGGAGTCGCCGGACGGCTACTGCTGTGGCTACCAGCCGCAGGGCGGGTTCGACTGCTCGGGGCTGGCGTGGTGGCTGATGAAGAAGGCCGAAGGGGGCTGGAGCAACGTCCCCCCGCGTGACTACGAGGGATGGAGCCTTCCCCAGCGGAGCTCGGCGCAGATGTCCTCGGTCGGCGGCACGCTCGCCTGGGACGACGCCCGGCCCGGAGACCTGATGCTCTACGACGGGAACGACGACGGCGTCGTGGACCACGTCAACGTGTACCTCGGCAACGGCTGGGCGCTGGACTCGAGCAGCGGCGGTGGAGGGGTCACGCTGCTGAAGGTGGCGGGGAGCTGGTACGAGGACCACTTCGTGCACGCCCGACGCATCACGAAGAAGTAGCCGGCTCGGCGCTGCTTCCGATCTCCTCTTCCAGGGCCTGCCGCTCGCCGTCGGAGAGTGGCCGCGACGCTCCGGTCGCCGGGTCCCGTGGCACCGTGACGGCGGACGCGACCGCCGACACCGTCCCGTCGAGCTTCACGATCTCCTCGCGCGTACGAACGCTCGACCGGCCGATCGACTCGAGCCGGCATCGGACGATCACGGCGCCATCCTCCTGAACCAGCTCGCTGCGGTAGTCGATCTCGACGCGGGCCAGGACGAAGTGCCACGTATCGATGACCGGCCCCAGCACCCTGGCCACCCAGGCGTCGCGCGCCTCCTCGAGGTAGGTCAGGTACACCGCGTTGTTGACGTGGCCGTAGGCGTCCACGTCGCGCCAGCGGATCTCGATGCGGCGTTCGAGCATCAGGGCTCGATCCGGTCCACCTGGAGACCCTGCTCGGCCAGCCAGGCGATCGCCGAGGCCACCCGGTCGTCCTCGCCGGTCACCTCGAGGATGATCCAGCCACCTCGCTCTTCCTCCAGGTTGGCCCGCCGGATGTTCACCAGGAGCTCGAAGTCGGCTCCCAGCGTATGCACGATCGGCTGAGACATCAGGTGCTGCGGGAACGTGAGGTGCAACCGAGACGTCGTCACCGGCGGATCATGCCACGCGGGAGGCGGACCGGCCCCTGTGTCAGGCGGGCTGGTCGAAGCGCACCAGCTCCTCGCGGGCCGAGCCGCCGGAGACCTCGAGCACCAGAACAGGCCCGACGCCGCGAGCGTAGAGCTTGTATTCGAGGACCCTCGGCTCGAGCGGCGTGAAGTCCTTGGTCAGGAGCACGTCGCGGAACGTTCCGACCCGGACCTGCGCCCGCTCCTGGACGCTCAATACCTGCGCGGCGTCTTCGGCGTGGCCGGCGTAGTGCTCCTGCCGGTACGAGAGGCCCGCGACCGGCTCGGCGGGCATCACGACGCCCGCCTGAGCTCCGTCGACCCCGGCCTCCCACGATCCCTCCGTGCTCACGACCTCCCCGTCCTCATACTCCTTGCTCCGCTCGCCGAGGTACCAGACGTTTCCGCAGACGTCTTGCGCGAACCAGTCCAGGGTGTCTTCGACCGGCTCTCCGCGCTCGGTGACGACGTCGCGGGCCACCGTAGTGTCGATGCCGAGGATCCGCCGGGTCCGGTCCTTGACGGTGACCACGACCTTCTGCGCCCCGCCGGTCTGCCGATACACCCACCGCGTTCCGGGAGCCATCGGCCAGTAGGGGTTGTCGATCCGGTCTAAGAAGTCGGCCGGGTCCAGCTCGACCGGCTCGTCGCCCGTGGGCATCGGGACGGGGCACGTGCTCCGTCCGGCGGCTCCGGCCGGGACGATCCCGAGGATCGAAAGCGCGATCACGAGCGCGATCCTTACGGGTCTCATCGCGAACCTCCTCCATCCGGCTTTCGGCAGTGTCGAACCGGTTCGCTGAACCGGTGCTGAAGGCGCCGTGCCGGTGGTTCAGCCGGGATTCAGCCGGTCGAGGGATGATGAGCCGGCTCGAAAGGAGGGGTGCGTGCGCGTCCTGGTCGTCGAGGACGAGAGACGGCTCGCCGCCGGGCTCAAGAAGGGGCTCGAGGCCGAGGGGTTCGCGACCGACGTCGCGTTCGACGGGACGGACGGCTTGTGGATGGCGCGGGAACGGCCGTACGACGCCATCGTTCTCGACATCATGTTGCCCGGGATCAACGGCTACCGGCTCTGTGCCACGCTTCGCGAGGAGGGCGTGTGGGCGCCCATCCTCATGCTCACCGCCAAAGACGGCGAGTTCGACGAGGCGGAGGCGCTCGACACCGGCGCGGACGACTACGTCACCAAACCGTTCTCCTACGTCGCCCTGGTGGCGCGGCTCCGCGCCCTGATACGGCGCGGCGCGACCGAACGGCCCGCCCTGCTGGAGGCGGGGGATCTGCGCTTCGACCCCGCCGCCCGGCGCGCCTGGCGCGGGGAGACCCCGGTCCCGCTTACCGCTCGGGAGATGGCGTTGCTCGAGTTCCTGCTGCGGCGGAAGGGACAGGTCGTCTCGAAGACCGAGATCCTCGATCATGTCTGGGACGACGGCTTCGACGGCGACCTCAACATCGTCGAGGTCTACGTCCGCCACCTGCGGAACAAGCTCGACCGGCCGTTCGGTCTCGCCGCGATCGAAACGGTTCGTGGAGCCGGCTACCGACTGGCGGCCGACGGTGGCTGAGGGCTCGCCCCCCACCGGCCGCCGTCGCCCGTCGAGCTCGATCCGCGTGCGGACGGCGGTCGCCGCCGTGGCGGTCGTCGGGATCTCGCTGCTGGGAGCCGCGATCGGCATGGTGGCGTTCCTGGAGCGGTCGCTGCGGGACGAGGTGCGGGCAGCGGCGGGCTCGCGAGCGGTGGCGGTGGCGGACTCGATCGCCCTCGGCGAGCTGGACGGCGCCCTCGACGCCGGCGACGCCGAGGAGGAGTTCGTCCAGGTCCTGGCCGGGGACGGGTCGGTCGCGGCGTCGAGCCGCAACCTCGCCGGGGAGCCCGCCCTGATCGCGCTCGACCCCGGCGAGTCCGTAACGGTCGAACGCGTCCCGTTCGAGGACGGCCCGTTCCTCGCCGTCGCGGCGAGGACGACCTCCCCCGACGGTCCGGCCGCGGTGGTCGTCGGGCGCAGCCTCGAAGACGTCGCGGACGCGACGGCCGCGGCCACCCGCGCCCTCGCCATCGGGATCCCGATCCTCGTGGTTCTTGTCGGCGCGGTCGCGTGGCGCGTGGTGGGCCGGGCCCTCGCGCCCGTCGAGCGGATCCGCGACGAGGTCGAGGCCATCTCCGCCGCTGAGCTCCACCGGCGGGTCCCGGCGACGACCGGCGCGGACGAGATCGCCCAGCTGGCCGAGACCATGAACGGGATGCTCGACCGTCTGCAGCGGAGCCAGGAGCGCCAGCGGCGATTCGTGTCCGACGCGTCGCACGAACTGCGCTCGCCGGTGGCCTCGATCCGGCAGCAGGCCGAGGTGGCGATCGCCCACCCGGAGACGACGGCCCTCGGCGAGCTCGCCGAGGGTGTCCTCGAAGAGGGCCTTCGGCTGCAACACATCGTCGAGGACCTGTTACTCCTGGCCCGGATCGACGAGGGGAGGGGGCCGCTGCGAGCCGGGCCGGTCGACCTGGACGACCTCCTGCTGGACATCGCCGAGCGCCTGCGGAACTCCTCGACCCTGCGTGTTTCGACGGGCGGCGTCTCGGCGGCGCGGGTGGTCGGCGACCGCGGCCAGCTCGAACGGCTGATCCGGAACCTGGCCGACAACGCCGTTCGCCACGCCCAAGGTGAGATCGCGCTCTCGCTCGGGCGAGACGAACGAGGCGTCCTCTTGGCGGTCGACGACGACGGCGTCGGGATCGGGGCCGCCGAGCGCGAGCGCGTCTTCGACCGGTTCGTCCGGCTGGCCGACGCACGGGACCGCGACACGGGCGGGGCCGGCCTCGGGCTCTCGATCGCCAGGGAGATCGCGGCCCTGCACCGGGGAACGGTCGCCGCGGTCGAGAGCCAGCTCGGGGGCGCCCGACTCGAGGTCCACCTCCCGCCGGCGCCGGATCGAGCGTCTTCAGCTTCGTTCAGCGAGGAGTCAGACCCCGCGCCGCACCATGGGGACGGACCCGAGGAGCGGGTGCCGGTCCGGGAGGCGAGGAGGCGGAGATGACGAAGGGGCGCAAGCTGGCCGTCGGGGCCGTCGCGGCGACCGCCGCGTTGGCGCTCGGGACGGGCGTCGGGATCGCGGCAAGCTCCGGCGACGACGAGCCGCTGCGCGGGAGCGCCCGCGACCGCGCGGTCGAGGCGGCGCTGGAGCACGTCGGGGGCGGCACCGTGGTCGAGACCGAGGTCGGCGACGACGGCGCCGCCTACTCCGTGGAGATCCGGCTCGACGGCGTCCGCGTGGTCGAGGTGAACCTCGACGCCGCCTTCAACGTGATCGGCGACGAGCCCGACGACGGCGAGGAGTCGGAGGGCAGCCCAGGCGACGACTGACGCCGGGTCCGCACGGAAACATCAGCTCGAGCACGCGGGCCTCAAGAAACGAGCCGCCAGGCGAGCGTAGGCCCTCCCACGGAGAAGGGGCCCCGCGAAGCGGGGCCCCTTCGAGTGACTCGGGTCGCGACCTAGAAGTCCATGTCGCCGCCGCCGGGCATCGGCGGGGCCTTCTCCTTCTCGGGCTTCTCGGCCACGACCGCCTCGGTCGTGAGGAACAGGGCCGCGATCGAGGCCGCGTTCTGCAGCGCCGAACGCGTGACCTTGGTCGGGTCGATGATCCCGGCCTTGAACATGTCCTCGTAGTCGCCGGTCGCGGCGTTCAGGCCGGTTCCGACGTCCAGGCCCCGGACCTTCTCCACGACGACCCCGCCCTCGAGGCCGGCGTTCACCGCGATCTGCTTGATCGGCTCCTCGAGCGCCCGGCGGACGATCGCCGCGCCGGTGAGCTCGTCGCCCTCGAGGTCCACCTTGTCGAGCGCGGCCTGCGCGCCCAGCAGGGCCACGCCGCCGCCGGGCACGACGCCCTCCTCGACGGCCGCCTTGGTGGACTGCACGGCGTCCTCGATGCGGTGCTTCTTCTCCTTGAGCTCGACCTCGGTGGCCGCGCCGACCTTGATCACCGCGACGCCGCCGGCCAGGCGCGCCAGGCGCTCCTGGAGCTTCTCGCGGTCGTAGTCGGAGTCGGTCTTCTCGATCTCGGCCTTGATCTGGTTGATCCGGCCCTTGATGTCCTCTTCCTTGCCGCCGCCCTCGACGATCGTGGTGTCGTCCTTCATCACCATGATCTTGCGGGCGGTGCCGAGCAGGTCGAGCGTGGCGTTCTCGAGCTTCAGGCCGACCTCCTCGGAGATGACCTGGCCGCCGGTCAGGATCGCGATGTCCTGGAGCATGGCCTTGCGGCGGTCGCCGAACCCGGGGGCCTTGACGGCGGCCGAGCGGAACGTGCCGCGGACCTTGTTCACGACCAGCGTGGCGAGCGCCTCACCCTCCACGTCTTCGGCGATGATCAGCAGCGGCTTGCCCGTCTGCATGACCTTCTCGAGCACGGGCAGAAGGTCCTTGACCGCGCTGATCTTCGAGTTCGCGATCAGGATGTAGGGCTCCTCGAGATCGGTCTCCATCCGCTCGGGGTCGGTCACGAAATACGCCGAGATGTAGCCCTTGTCGAACCGCATGCCCTCGACGAGCTCGAGCTCCATGCCGAAGGTGTTCGACTCCTCGACGGTGATGACCCCGTCTTTGCCGACCTTGTCGACGGCCTCGGCGATCTGTTCGCCGATCTCGGGGTCGGCCGCCGAGATCGCGCCGACGTGGGCGATCTCGTCTTTCGCCTCGATGTCCTTCGACTGGTTCTTGATGCTCTCCACGGCGAGCTCGACGGCGCGCTCGATGCCCCGCTTGATCGCCATGGGGTTGGCCCCGGCGGCCACGTTGCGCAGGCCCTCCTTGACGATGGCTTGCGCGAGCACGGTCGCCGTGGTCGTCCCGTCGCCGGCGACGTCGTCGGTCTTCTTCGCGACCTCCTTGACGAGCTCGGCGCCGACCTTCTCGAGGGGGTCCTCGAGCTCGATCTCCTTGGCGATCGAGACGCCGTCGTTGGTGATCGTGGGGGCGCCCCACTTCTTCTCGAGGACGACGTTGCGTCCCTTGGGCCCGAGGGTGATCTTCACCGCGTTCGCGAGCATGTCCATGCCGCGCTCGAGGGCCCGACGCGCTTCCTCGTCGTACGAGATGATCTTCGGTGCCATACCCTGCCCTCCTCTTCTGGCTCTGGTTGGCCCTGCTTCCGATGCCTGCCCAGCGACTCCCGGCTCCGACTGCTAGCACTCTGAGGCGCCGAGTGCTAAGAATGCTAACCAGGACCCGCGTCGGTGGCAAGGTCCAGATCCCGCGTCCGACCGCCCTCAGGCGCGGCCGGAGCAGTTCCGGGGGACCTCGACGGAGATCAGGAGATCGCCCGGGTCGGCGTCGTACGTGTCTCGGGCGGAGCCGCCGTTTCCGACGTCGTTGCCCTCCACCCCGTCGTTCGTGGTCACGCAGAAGTCGAGGGCGCGGCCGCCCCGAGCGATGTCCGACCCAGGACCTCCGCCCACGTAGTCCCGCCCCGGGCCCCCCTTCGCGCGGTCGTTCCCGGGGCCGCCGTTGACGAGGTCGGCGCCGCGCTCGCCGTGGACCAGGTCGTCGCCGGGGCCGCCGTTGATCCGGTCGTTCCCCCGGCCGCCGAAGATCCGGTCGTCGCCACCCCGCCCGACGATGGCGTCGTCGCCGTTCAGGCCGCAGATGACGTCGTCGCCGGGCGTTCCGCGCAGGTGGTCGTTGCCGTTGGTTCCGACGATCGTGCACACGAGGTCGGACTGGGGACCCGGACGGACCGGGGCCGGCGAGGCCGGGGTGACGATCTCGGGCGCGACCGTCGGCGGCGCCTCCTCACCGCCGGTGCCGCCCGGCGTGCAGCCGAGGAGCAGCAGGCCGCCGGCGACGGCCACGATCCCGGCTCGAACGCTCCCCGAGATGCCCTAGTTCCCCACCCGGATCACTCTTCACCGCCGCCCGCGCCGGCGTCGACCATCGTGTGGATCTGCTCGACGATCTCGGCGTTGGCCAGCGTGGTGACGTCGCCGAGCGGGCGTCCCTGCGCGACGTCGCGGAGGAGGCGGCGCATGATCTTCCCCGACCGCGTCTTCGGCAGGTCGGCGCTGAAGATGATCCCGTGCGGGCGGGCGATCTTCCCGATCTTCTCCGAGACGTGGTTCCGGAGCTCCTTGGCGACCTCCTCGGTGCCCTCGAACCCGGATTTCAACGTGACGAACGCCACGATGGCCTCGCCGACCAGCTCGTCGGGGCGCGAGACGACCGCGGCCTCCGCCACCTTCGAGTTGTCGACGAGCGCGCTCTCGATCTCGTAGGTCGACAGCCGGTGGCCGGCGACGTTCATCACGTCGTCGATCCTCCCGAGGAGCCAGTAGTACCCCTCCTCGTCGCGTTTGGCCCCGTCGCCCGCCACGTAGACCTCGTTGCCGTATTGGGAGTAATAGGTCTGCACGAACCGATCGGGGTCGCCCCAGATCGTCCTGGCGATCGCCGGCCACGGCCGCGTGAGGACGAGGTACCCACCGCCGCCCAGCGGCACGGAGTTGCCCGTCTGGTCGTAGACGTCGGCCACCACCCCCGGGAAGGGGAACGTCGCCGAGCCGGGCTTGAGCGGGGTGATGCCCGGGAGCGGCGTGATGAGGATCGCGCCGGTCTCCGTCTGCCACCACGTGTCCACGATCGGGCACTTCTCGCCGCCGATGAACTCCCAGTACCACACCCAGGCCTCCGGGTTGATCGGCTCGCCGACGGTGCCGAGCAGCCGGAGCGAGGACAGGTCGTGTTTCTGGGGGAACTCCACGCCCCATCGCATGAACGCCCGGATGGCGGTGGGCGCCGTGTACAGGATCGTGGCCTTGTACTTCTCGACGATCTGCCAGAACCGGTCCTTGTCCGGCCAGTCCGGGGCGCCTTCGTAGATGATCCCGGTCGTGTGGTTGGCCAGCGGGCCGTACACGATGTACGAGTGTCCCGTGACCCACCCGATGTCCGCGGCGCACCAGAACACGTCGTCGTCGTGGATGTCGAAGATCATCTGGTGGCTCGCCGCGACCTGCGTCAGGTAGCCGCCGGTCGTGTGCACGATCCCTTTGGGTTTGCCCGTGGTGCCGCTCGTGTACAGCAGGTACAGCGGGTCCTCGGCCTCCATGTGTTCGGGCTCGCACTGAACGGGTTGGTCCGCGATCAGCTCGTGGTACCAGACGTCGCGTCCGGGGGTGAACGCGTGGTCGCCGCCGGTCCGCTTGACGGTCACCACGTGCTCGATGGAGGGGCAGTCGGCCACGGCCTCGTCGGCGTTGGCCTTCAGCGGAACCTCGCTGCCTCGCCGGTACCCGCCGTCGGAGGTGACCAGGACCTTGGCCTGAGCATCGTTGATCCGATCGCGGAGGGAGTCGGCGGAGAACCCACCGAACACCACCGAGTGCGGAGCGCCGATGCGCGCGCAGGCGAGCATCGCCACGGGCAGCTCGGGGACCATGCCCAGGTAGATCGCCACGCGGTCGCCCCGCTGCACGCCGAGCGACTTGAGCCCGTTGGCGAATCGGCATACCTCGTCCAGAAGCTCGCCGTAGGTGATGACCCGCTCTTCTCCGGGTTCGCCTTCCCAGTGGTAGGCCACCTTGTCGCCCCCGCCGGCCTCGACGTGCCGGTCCAGGCAGTTGTAGGTGGCGTTCAGGGTGCCGCCCGAGAACCACCTGACCCACGGCGGGGTCCAGTCCATGACCGTGTCCCAGCGCTTGAACCACGACAGGCGGTCGGCCTGCTCTGCCCAAAACCCCTCGTGGTCGGCATCCGCCTTCTCGTAAGGCGAACGATCCTGAACCAATGCGTGGGCGCGAAACTCCTCGCTCGGCTCGAACACCCGGTCCTCGGAGAGCAGCGCGGCGATGTTCTGCTGGACGTCGGCCATGTCGGTCCTTCCTCCTGTTCTGGAGTCCCGACCAGGCATGGTAGCCCGGTGCCTGGGCGTTCGGGGACCCGCCCAGCCCTGCCCAACACGTCCGAACGGCCCGGGTGCTTGCATCCGTGCCTGGGACGGGCCAGCATCGTGCCTACGAGGCCGCCATGAGGCGGCCTCCGAGCCTGTTGGGGGAAGGAGGCCCGGGGTGGCCATGTACGAGGCGTACTGCGTCAAGTGCCGCGCCAAACGGGAGTTCGAGGGCACGGTCGTCGAACTCAAGAACGGCCGGAAGGCCGCTCAGGGCACGTGCCCGGTGTGTGGCACCAAGGTGATGCGGATCCTGGGCAAGAGCGCATCGTAGGAAGCCGGCCGGGCCGAGGACCGGCCTCGCCCACCTCTGCCCCGGCTCGGGTCCTGCTCGGGCCTCAGCTCAGGCCGGAGAGAAGTTGCTCCGGCGTGAAGACCGTCGGGCCGGCGGTGCGCTGGTGGCGCTCCACCAGGTCCGCCACGGAGGTCTCCTCGAAGACCCGCTGGATGGCGCGGGCGACCTCGCCCCAGAACCCCTGGAGGCCGCATCTGGAGTCGGCGAAACACGTGTGATCGGTGGGCTCGAGGCAGAACATCGGGTAGAGCTGACCCTCGATCGCGTCGGCGATCTGGGCCACCGAGATCTCCTCGGGGGCCCCGGCCAGCCGGCAGCCCCCACCGGCACCCCGGAAGCTCTGCACGAGCCCCGCCTTGTGCAGCGCCCCGAGCTGCTGTTCCAGGAACCGAAGCGGGATCTGCTGCGCCGTGGCGATCTCCCTCGCCGGAACGAGCGTGGGGCTCTCGCGGCGCAAGGCGAGCTCGATCATCGCCCGCATGGCGTATTCGAGCTTCTGCGAGATCTTGAGCATGTCAGGCCTAGTTTAGCCAGCGTGAGGGCCGATTCGGGAGTGGCGGCGAGCCCGCCCAGGGGGCGGGTCAGACCCCGTCGGGCCCGGCCTGAGACAGGAGCGCCCGACTAGACTCGGGTTGTGCTTCCCGTCGCCCCCGCTCCGGTCCCTCGCGCACCGGGAGGCCGGACGTGAGCCCGACGGGCCGCCCGTTGATCGTCGCCTCCAACCGCGGGCCGGTGACGTTCGAGCCGGGCCCGGACGGTGAGCTCGAGCTCCACCGCGGCGCCGGGGGCCTGGTCACCGCCCTGATCGGGGCCATGCACGACGCTGGAGGCCTGTGGGTGGCGGCGGCTCGCTCCGAAGGCGACCGGCAGATGGTGGCGCAGACCGGGGACGGCCGGATCGACCTGCAGAAGTACGGATCCCCGTACCACGTGCGGTACCTCGACATCGCGCCGGACGACTACGACGCGTACTACAACGGCGTCTCGAACGGGCTGTTGTGGTTCGCCCATCACTACCTCTGGGACACGGTGCGCTCCCCCGCGTTCGGGGACGAGGCGAAGCAGGCGTGGCAACGATACGTCGAGGTCAACCACCGCTTCGCCGAGGCGCTGGCAGAAGAGGGCGCCGCATCGTCCGAGGAGCCCGCGTACCTGGTCCAGGACTACCACCTCGCGCTCGTGCCGAGGTTCCTTCGCGAGCTCCGGCCGCAGGCCCTGATCTCGCACTTCTCGCACACCTCGATCGCCGGACCCACCTACTTCCGGATGCTCCCGGTCGAGATCCACGACCAGCTCCTGCACGGGATGCTCGGCGCCGACGTGTTGGGGTTCCACTCCCATGCCTGGGCGGAGAACTTCATGCTCTCGGCCCGGCAGCTTCCCGGTGCCCGGGTCGACCTCGGTCGCTCGCGGGTCGTGGTCGGCGGCCGGGACGTGGCCGTCCGCGTCCACCCCATCTCGGTCGACGGGGCGGCCATGCGCGAGGCGGCGGCGAGCCCCGAGGTTCGGACGCTGCGCCGGGACCTGGCGCGCTGGAAAGGCGATCAGCGTCTGCTGCTGCGCGTCGACCGGCTCGAGCTGACCAAGAACATCGTCCGCGGGTTCCACGCATTCGAGATGTTGCTGAAGCGACGGCCGCCCTGGCGAGGCCGAGTGCGGTTCCTCGCGATGTTGTCTCCCTCGCGCGGCGACGTCCCGGAGTACCGGGAGTACGGGGACCTCGCTCTGGCCGAGGCCGAGCGGATCAACCGCGAGCTCGGGGACGACGGCTGGACACCGATCGAGGTTCGACTGGCCGACGACTACCTGGGGGCGCTCGCCGCGTACGGCCTGTATGACGTGTTGTTCGTCAACCCGGTGATCGACGGGATGAACCTGGTGGCGATGGAGGGGCCGGTGCTCAACCGGCGGCAGGGGGTCCTGGTCCTGTCGCGCAACGCCGGGGCGTTCGGACGGCTGGGTCGGTACGCCCTGCCGGTGAACCCATTCGACCTCGGCGAGATGTGCGAGGCGCTCGAGCGGGCGCTCGACATGCCGTTCGACGAACGCACCAGGCGGGCGCGGGGGCTGTCCCGTCTGGTGTTGTCCAACCCGCCCGAGCGGTGGGTCCGCGAACAGCTCGAAGATCTGGAACGTTCGCGCCGACGTCGTCTCGAGGTGGCGGAAGGTCAGCCGCGCCGAGGGCAGCTCAGCGCGTGACGGACGCTTGACGAGTCAGCCTCCCGCGATGCGGTTGGGGTAGGCCTGAGCGTAGTCCTGGCCGATGTTGACCACGAGTTGAACGCCCTCCTCGACCTCCTGGTCGGCAGGAAGGCGAGCCGACCGGATGGTGTCACCGATCCTCCTGAAGAAGCGGCTGTTGGTCAGGAACTCGGCCTCGATGCGATCGCGGCGGCTCGCGTAGAAGACCGTGGTCGTGGACGACACCGCAGGGGCGTTCCCGGGGTCGATGGCCTGGTACTCGAACTCCTCGACGAGAAGGGTGGTGGTGTCGCCGGCCAGGCCGTCCACGCCGGCCGCGTTCAGCACCTGGACGACGGTGCCGGCCACGGACGGGCTGGGCTGGTTCTGAGGCGGTTCGGTCTCCGTCGGGCTCGGGGAGGGCGTGGTCGTGACAGTCGGACCGTCGTCGGGGAGCGCGCCGGTGCCGCCGGCTCCGGGCGAGGTCAGGAACGCCTGGTTGATCACCACCACCCCGCCGACCACGAGGGCGACGATGAGGGCGAACCGGATCGTGCTGGTGGCCATGGAGAAGAGGAAGCTCCTGTTGGTCGGCGGCTCGTGCCGGCCCATCCTACCCTTGCGAGACGGGGCGCCCAAGCTGGCGCACCAGGCGAGCCACGCGGCGAGAGTCGCGGAGGCGGCGGAGGCGGCGCACGAGCACCGGATCGAACGCGAGCGCCTCCGGCCGATCTAGGGCGCTCACCAGGATCTGGTGGTAGCGGGTCGGGGTGATGCCCAGCCGCTCGCGGATCGCTCGCTCCTTCGACCACCCGGGGACGCGTCCCGACCGCTCGAACTCGAGCACCCGCAGGGCCAGCTCGTCCAGGCTGGGAGCCGGGACCGATCGCGTCACGCTCACGCCTCGGAGGCTACCAACGGCCTCTGACGATCATCCGGCCAGGGCCCGGACCTGGCGGACGGCCACGGTGACGGCGGCCAGGTCGCTGACCTCCTCGAGCACGAGCCCCCGCATGAAGCGGGCCAGTCGCCGCATGGGGTCCTCGTGCTTCTGCACGAAGGCGGCGACGGCTTCGTCCACCGACCGCCCCTCGCCGTCCTCAAGCACTCGTTCGGCCAGGCGGCGGCGGGCCGTCAGCAGGTCGTCCTCGACCGCCTGGAGCGCCCACCGGTGCCACCTCGTGGCCGCCGGGACCTCCGACAGTCGCGACTCGAGCCAGTCGATGTAGGCGACGTCGCCGGCCGCGAAGAAGGCCCGCGCCACGTCCTCGACGGGCCGGCCGGACGAGGCGGCCACGCTGACCACGTCGGGGCCGTGCACGAGGAACGGTTCGATCACATGCCGCCGCGCCACCTCTTCGGGGACCCCCAAGTCCATCAGGCTCCACGTCTCCCGTTCCTGCTGCGTTCGCCACCCGTCGGGCGCCACCGAGAGCAGCGACTGGGTGAACCGGGTGAACGGCTCGCGATGGGCCTCGATCTCGCGCCCGAGGCGACCGGGGGCGTTCTGCAGGTACCAGCGGGCATTGACGGCCACGAGCCGGTCCACGCCGCTCATCAGTCGGTCGACCAGCGGCGGGTCCAGGGTGCCGAACAGGGACTCGATGGCCTCCCACCGCTTCACCGCACCGGTGACGTCACGGGCGATGCGGTAGGCACGAACGACGTCGGCGGGTTCGGCGCCGCTCTCGCTCACCACGCGGGACACGAACGTGATACCCATCGAGTTCACGACGTCGTTCGCGACGAGCGTCGCCACGAGCTCTCGACGTAGCGGATGCTCGGGCAGCAGGTGGTCGTAGCGCTCCACCAGCCTCGACGGGAAATACTCGCGTAGGTCCTGCTTGAGGTACAGCGAGTCGGGCAGCGACGACGCCAGGAGGGCGTCGCTCAGGCTCTGCTTCGCGTACGCGAGCAACACGGCGAGCTCGGGACGCGCCATCCCTCCGCCGGCCCGCCGGCGCTCCGCCATCTCCTCGGCGCCCGGGAGCGCCTCCAACGCTCGGTCCAGCAGCCCCGCGCCCTCGAGCGTCTGCATCAGGTCCTCGAACGCCTCCATCCGTCCGGCCGACAGGTCGGACTCCTGCGACAGGATCTGCGCCTGGAGGAAGTTGTCGTGCAACACGTGCCGGACCACGTCCTCCTCGACGTCCTGGAGCAGCCGGTTGCGCTCCTCCAGGGTCAGCTCGCCTCGCTGCATGGCCAGGCCCAGGAGGATCTTCAGGTTGACCTCGTGGTCCGAGCAGTCCACCCCGCCGGAGTTGTCGATGAAGTCGGTGTTGATGCGCCCTCCCGCGAGGGCGAACTCGACCCGGGCCCGCTGGGTGAACCCGAGGTTCCCGCCCTCCGCCACCACTCGGCACCGAAGCTCGGACGCATCGACTCGGAGCCCGTCGTTGACGCGGTCGCCGACGTCGGCATGAGACTCGCCGGAGGCCTTGACGTACGTGCCGATGCCGCCGTTGTAGAGCAGGTCCACCGGGGCTCGGAGGATGGCCCGGATGAGCTCGTTCGGCTCGAGCTCCGACTGCTCGATGCCGAGCGCGAGCCGGGCCTCGGGCGAGACCGGGATCGACTTGGACGACCGCAGCCACACCCCGCCCCCCGGCGAGACCTTGGACCGGTCGTAGTCGTCCCAGCTCGACCCCGGAGTCTCGAACAGGCGCCGGCGCTCCGCATACCCGACGGCGGGATTCGGCGCCGGGTCCACGAACACGTGGCGGTGATCGAACGCCGCCACCAGGCAGGTCTGGCGCGAGTACAACATCCCGTTGCCGAACACGTCGCCCGACATGTCGCCGATGCCGACCACGGTGAACGGCTCGTCCGTCACGTCGGTGCCGATCTCGCGGAAGTGGCGCTTGATGGACTCCCACGCTCCGCGCGCCGTGATGCCGAGCGCCTTGTGGTCGTAGCCGGCCGAGCCGCCCGAGGCGAACGCGTCGCCCAGCCAGAACCCGTGTTCGGCGGCGACGGTGTTCGCGGTGTCCGAGAACGTCGCCGTTCCCTTGTCGGCCGCCACCACCAGGTAGGGGTCGTCCTCGTCGTACACGACCACGTGGTCCGGATGGACCACTCCGCCCTCCACGAGGTTGTCGGTCAGGTCGAGCAGGCCGTGCATGAACGCGACGTATTGCCTCGAGACCTCCTCGCGCAGCGCCCGCGGCTCGGTGATCTGGCGCTTCAGCACGAACCCACCTTTGGAGCCGGTGGGGACGATCACCGCGTTCTTGACCATCTGCGCCTTCATCAGGCCGAGTACCTCGGTGCGATAGTCCTGGCGCCGGTCCGACCACCGGATGCCGCCGCGGGCGACCTTGCCTCCGCGCAGGTGGATGCCCTCCACCTCGGTCGAATACACGAAGATCTCGTACCGGGGCGTGGGCTTCGGCATCTCCGGGACGTCGGCCGAGAGGAACTTCATCGCGAGGGTCGACGCCCGCGGCTTGAAGGCGTTCGTTCGCACCGTGGCGTCGATCACCCCGAGCGCGTTGCGCAGGATCCGATCCTGCTCGAGCGAGACCACGGCGTCGAGATCGGCCTGGAGCTGGGCGCGGATCGACTCGACCGAGTCGGGATCCCGGGGACGAGTGGGATCGAACCGTTCCTCGAACAGTCGCACGAGATTGGCCGCGATATGCGGATGGGCGGCGAACGCCTCGTTCTTGTACTCGACCGGGAAGCTGGCGTTCACGCGATGGTGATACTTGCGGTAGGCGCGGAGGACCTGCACCTGCCGCCAGTCCAGGTCGGCGGTCACGACGAGCCGGTTCAGCGAGTCGAGCTCGCAGTCGCCCTTCCACACGGCCACGATCGAGTCCGCGATCCGCGCTCCGGTCCCCTCCACGTCGAGGGGGTGCTGGTCCGAGCCAAGGACGCCGAAGTCGTGCAGGTACCGCTCTTCGTCTCCCGGGAGCTGGGTCGGGATCTCCTCGACCACCCGCAGCCCGAGCGACTCGAGCGTCGGAACGAAGTCGGAGAGCTGGATCTTCCCCCCGATCTTGTACAGGCGGACCCTCGTCAGCGTGACGCCGTCGTTGGTCTCGTTCGACAACCCGACGATGAACGGTTCCCCGCTCGCGTCGAGCTCCTCGAACCGGAGGAGGTCCTCCGAGGCGAGCTCGACCGGCGTGATCGCCCGGTAGTGCTCGGGGAAGCGGTGCGCCCACCGGTCGAACAAGACGCGGGCCCCCTCAAGCCCGTGGCGCTCGACGAGGTGTTCGTGCAGCCGGTCCTCCCACGTCCTGGCGATCTCGACGACCTCGTGCTCGAGCTCGTCGAACGACACGTCCGGGATCTGGCCGACGGCCACGTGCACCGTGAAGTGGAGCTGGGCCAAGCCGCTCTCCCCGAACTCGAGGTGCTCGTCGATGGAGGACCCTTGGAACCGCTCGAGGAACAGGTCTTGGAGCCGTTGCCCGACCGCCGGCGTGTAGCGATCCTTGGGGAGCGTCACCAGGAGCGAGACGCTCCGGCCGTAGAGATCGCGGCGTACGAACAGCCGGACGTGTTGCTGCTCCTGCAGATGGAGCAGCTGCACGACCTGCGCCCGGATCTCCTCGGCCGAGGCCGCGAGCAGCTCGTCTTTGGGGTAACTCTCGTAGATCGAGACGATCGCCTTGTAGTCGTGGGATCCCTCGATCAGGTCCTCGGCCCCCAGGATCTGCTTGAGCTTTCGGGCCAGCACCGGAGTCCTGCTCGCCGGCTCCATGTACGCCTTCGAGGTGAACAGCCCGATCATCCGGGCCTCGCCCACGATCCGTCCGTCCGGCGAGACCTTCCGGACACCGATGTAGTCCATCCGAGCCCGGCGGTGGACCGTCGAGGGCCGGTTGGTCTTCGAGTAGATCAGCTGATCGCCGCCCTCGATGCGCGCTCGGAGTTTGGGCTCGATCCGCGCGAGCAGGACGGGCTTCTCGTACGCGGACCATCCCGACTTCGACAGGATCCCCAGGCCGCTCCCCGGCACGGCGGTGAGCGCTCGTCCGTCAGGCGTGTCCAGCAGGTCGTACTCGCGATAGCCGAGGAAGACGAAGTTCAGGTCGAGGAGCCACTCCAGGAACGCCACGGTCTCCTCGATCTCGTCGGCCGCATACATCTCCGCCCCGGCCCGGGCCGTCTCGATCATGCCCCGGAGCGCATTCCGCATCGCGTCGAAGTCGCGGACCGCGAGCAGGACGTCGCCGAGGATCCGACGGATCGCGTCCTCCAGCTCGACGGCCTTCGCGGAGGAGAGCCGCCGCCGGAGCTCGAAGTGCATCACCGACTCCCGTTCGCCGGTCTCGCGCACCGGGCGCACGCGGCGGATGCGGCCGTCGGGACCACGCTCGACGCCGATCACGGGGTGGATCACGCGCCGGATCTGGAGCCCCCTCGCCTCGAGCTCCTCCTCCACCGAGTCGAACAGGAACGGGGCGTCGACGCTGTTGGTCTGGAGCACCGTGCCGAGGGCCTGGAAACCGTCCCGGACCCTCGTCGGGGTGAACACGCGCACGGCCACCTCGCCCGATGGCCGGGCGTCGGCGAGATCAAACGCGCACCGGACGAGACCGGCCAGGTCGTCGGCGCCGAGCTCCGCCAGGTCGTTGGGCGGCAGCCGCCGCGTGAACGCCGCGGCGAACGCGGCCGCGACCCCCACCCGCTCCGGCGGCACCTCGGACGCGATCCGCTCGACCACCCCGTCGAGCGCGGCCCGGGACGCCGGAGCGGCCTCGTCCGTCGCGCTCACGGATTCATCGTACCCTTCACCTCCCGCCCACTTCCCGCCCGGCGGCCTGCCCGAGCTTCACTCCGGCCTCCAACCTGCCGACTCAGTTGAGGAGGAGCGGCCGGCTCACCCGGCCGATGCCGTGATGCTCGATCTCGAGCCCGGGGATCGCCGGGCGGCGCAGGAAGACGATGAGCTGCGCTCCGTCGCCCAGCTCCGCTTCCTCCACGGCCTCGCCCCGCGCCTGAACGCGCTCGGTGACGTGGAGGCCATCGCCGGAGCCATCACCGACGAGCTGCGGACCCTGATCGACTACCACAACTGCCGCATCTACCTGCTGCAGAACGATGGGGTCACCCTGTGGCCCATCGTCTTCCGCGGTTCGCTGAGCGAATACGAAGGCGAGACACTCGACGAGCTCGTCACGGTGGTCGGCGAGGGCATCACCGGGCGGGCCGTGGAGAGCGGCTCGACGTATTACGCCCCCGACGCCCTGAACGACCCGACCGCGGTGCAGATCCCCGGCACGTCGGAGATCGACGAGTCGGTGCTGGCGGTGCCCCTGTCCATCGGGGACCGGGTGACCGGCGTGATCGTTCTGTCGAGCCTCGGGATCGACCAGTTCGACCAGGAGGACGTCCGGGTCCTGGAGGTGCTGGCCTCCCACGCGGCGGTCGCGTTCGAGAACGCGCGGCTGCTGCAGCAGGAGCGCGAGGCGGCCAGGACGGCCTCGGCGCTGCTCGGCCTCTCGCAGGCGCTGACGGGGACCCGCGACGTCGTGACGGTCCTGGAGCGGGTCACGGCCGCGGTTCCGTCGCTGGTCGAGGCCGAGGCGGTGGTCGCCTATCTTCGGGATCCGCAGACCGGCGGCTATCGCCTCGCCACCCACCGCGGGCTCCCCGACGGCGTCCTCCGCAACGTCGAGCGGGTCGACCCGAAGATGGCGGCGGCGCTGCTCAATTCGGTGTCGCATCCGTTCCAGCTGGTCCCCGAGGACCTCGCGTGGGTGCCCCGCGGGTACCTGTTCTTCGACGAGCCGCGGGCCTGGTTGATCGTCCCGCTCCGTTGGGAGACGGACGAGCTCGCGGTGGTCATCGCGGTGGCCCACGACGCCGAGGCCCGCTATACCGACCGTGACCTGACCTTGGCGCGTGGCATCGGCGACATCGCGTCGCTCGCACTCGGAAGCGCTCGGCGGTTCCACGAGCTGGAGCGGTTCCACGAGCTCGTGGACAGCCTGGACGCGATCTTCTGGGAGGCCGAGCCCCACAGCCTGCGGTTCACGTTCCGCTCGCGCAAGGCGTACACCACCCTGCTGGACGGGGGCGACGCCGACGCTCCGCCACCCGCGTGGGGGGACCACGTCCACCCCGAGGACCGGTCCCAGGCCGTCCGCGCGCTCCGCGAGAGCATCGCGACGCCCGGGCACCAGCTGAGCCTCGAGTACCGCGCGGCGGGACGGAACGGAGACCCGATGTGGCTCCGGGACCTGGTCCACGTCACGACGTCTCCACAGGGCGAACCGGTCGTCCGAGGGTTGATCGTGGACATCACGGCCCGCAAGAAGGCGGAGGAAGCCCTTCGGCGCAGCGAGCAGAAGTATGCGGAGGCGTTCCGCAGGGAGCGGGAGGCCGCCCATCGGCTCCGGACCCTGGACGAGATGAAGAACACCTTCCTCCAGGCCGTATCGCACGACCTGCGGACCCCGCTCACCTCGATCCTGGGGTCGGCCGTGACCCTCGAACACGCGGGGTTCGAGATCCCGCGCGAAGACGCGATCGACCTCCTGCACCGGATCGCGGCCAACGCCCGAAAGCTCGAGCGCCTGCTGTCGGACCTGCTCGACCTCGACCGGCTGCAACGAGGCATCGTCTCCCCGCAGCGGCGGCGGATCGACGTCGCCGAGCTCGTCACGCGGGTCGTCCGCGAGTCCGACATGCTCAACGGCCGGCAGATCGAGCTGGAGACGGATCGGGTGGTCGTGAACGTGGATCCGGCGAAGGTCGAGCGGATCGTCGAGAACCTCGTCGCCAACGCCGGGCGGCACACCCCTCCGGAGGCCCCGTTGTGGATACGGGTGTGCGGCCAGGACGGCGGCGTCCTCCTCGCCGTCGAGGACGCCGGACCCGGCGTGGCGGACGACCTGAAAGAGGCCATCTTCGAACCCTTCCGCAGCGCCGAGCTGGCTCCCAGCCCGTCACCCGGGGTCGGCATCGGGCTGTCCCTGGTGGCGCGATTCGCCGAGCTCCACGGCGGACGGGCCTGGGTGGAGGACCGGCCCGGGGGCGGGTCTTCCTTCCGGGTCTTCCTGCCCGACGCCGCCTGACCCGACGACCCCGGCCCGGGAAAGGGGTGAGGGCCGGGAGGCGGTGGGGGACTGAACCTCCCGGCCCTCGTTGTCGGGGTGCGATGGACTTATCCCGACACCCGTGGGCGATCCGGGGCGCGACCGCGTCGCGGCCCCGGACCCCCGATCTCAGATGAACAAGGTCACGGCGTCCTGCGCCTCCATGAGCATCGTGGTGGCTCCGGCTGGCTCGGCCAGCCCGTCGATCATGTCCTCACGTTTGAGCCCGAGCAGGTCCATCGTCATCTGGCACGGCACGAGCTTCACGCCGAGCTCGACGGCCATCTCGAGCAGCTCGCCCGGGCTGGCGACCTTGTGGTCCTTCGCCAGGCGCTTCATCATCGCCGGCCCGGCTCCGGCGAAGTTCATCTGCCCCAGCTTCAGGTGGTCGATACCGGGGCGATCCATCATCGCCATCATCTTCTGCATCCAGTTGTCGCCGGTGATGCGGCGGTTGTCCTTCACCACGGCGAAGAGCCCCCAGAACGTGAAGAAGACGGTGGTCTCCATGCCCATGGCGGCCCCGGTGGTGGCCATGATCATCTGCGGCCACACGCGGTCCAGGTCGCCGGACCAGGCGATGATCACCAGCCGCTGGTGAGGCGCGTGTGGATGGTCGTGCGCCGGGACCGTGAGCTCGGCCTCCTGAACGGTCATCCGCCTCACCCCTTCCGGATCACGAACCGGTACACGCCGTCGGCCTCGCCGCTCTCGATGAGCTCGTTCTGGGTGCTCTTGCACCACGCGGCGAAGTCGGCGACCGAACCCGGATCGGTGGCGATGGCCTCGATCAGGTCGCCTGCCTCCAGTTCCTTGGTGGCCTGCGCCGTCTTGACGATCGGAAGCGGACAGGAAAGCCCCTTCAGGTCCAGGCTGCGCGCGATCTGCATGCTCATGTCCGACTCCTTCCCGTGGGGATCGGCAGGGGCAGCTCGTCGGGCAGTCGCCCCTGCGGAACGGTCTCCCAGTAGATCCGGTTGAACATCCACTTGGCCGAGTGCCACAACAGGTTCGGCTGCGGTGGCGCCGGCGGGTGTTCGTAGTCGAAGCGCAACACGGTGGCCCGGCGGTCGCCGGTCTCGAGGAAACACATCACCCGGCCCCCGTAGTTCGTCTTCGGCGCGCTTCCCCGCACCAGGCTGGCGATCCGGCTGGCGACGACCGGCGCCTCGAAGTGCGCGGTCGACCCGCTCTTGCTGATCGGCAGGTTGGTGGCGTCACCCAGGGCGAAGATCCGCTCGTGCCCCTCGACCTGCAGGGTGTGCCGGTCGGTCGGCAACCATCCCGAGGCGTCCCCGAGGTGGGAGTCGATCACCACCTGCTGCCCGCGGTGCGGCGCGACGAGGACCAGGAGGTCGTACTCCTCCTTCTCGCCTTCGAGCGAGGACACGGTCTGCGCGTCCGGGTCGACCTCCTCGACGTTGAAGAAGGTCCGGAGCTCGATCCCGCGCTCCTCCATGATCGGCTGGATCACCTTGCTGGCCGACTCGATCGTGAAGGCCCGGTTCAGTGGCGACAGCAGCGTCACGGAGCTGCGGTCCCGGATGCCCCGGCGGCGAAGGTACTCCTCGAGCATGAACACGAACTCCACCGGCGCCGGCGGGCACTTGTAGGGGATGCCCGCGATGCCCACGAGGATGCGACCGCCGCGGAACCGTCGAAGGGCCTCGCGCAGGCGCTGGGCGTCGTCGAGCGAGTAGAAGCCGTGGGCGCCCGCGACCAGCCCGGGGATCTCCTGCGGCATCAGGCGGGCGCCCGTGGCCACGACGAGGTAGTCCCATTCCAGGCTCCCGCCGCGATGGAGCTGCACCGTGCCGACCTCGGGATGGATCCGGACCGCCGGCTCGACCACCAGGTGCACGTCCTTGCGCAGCAGGGACCGTTCGTCGCGCACCAGCCAGCGGCCGTTGGCCTGGCCGAGCGCCACGTACAGGTAGCCGGGTTGGTAGTGATGCATCCCCGTGGGGTCCACCACGGTGACCTCGGCCTCCCGGCCGAGGCTCTTGGACAGGAGGTTCGCGGCGAGCGTCCCGCCGACCCCCCCACCCAGCACCACCACCTGCGCGGGCATCGGAGCTCAGCGGGCCTTCTGCACGACGAAGCGGGCGAAAGCGTCCTCCTCGACGACCTCGACCATCTCGTGGCCGGCCTTCGAGATCCACGCCGGGATGTCGGTGCGAGAACCCTCGTCCGAGGACAACACCTCCAACACGTCGCCGACCGTCGCCTCACGGATCGCTCCGATCAGCGACATCAGCGGACCCGGGCACGGCATGCCTCGAGCGTCGATCGAGCGCGTCACGTTCGCCGTCGTCATCGTCGCCTCCTTGGTCAGATGAAGGTCACGGGGCCGTCGACGTCCAGGAAGAACGACGCCACCCCCTCCTGGCCGTCGACGAGGGGATCCAGGTCGTCGACCGACAGGTCGAACATCTCCATCGAGAGCGAACACGCCTTGATGCCGACGTCGCCGATCTCTTTGGCCTGCCGGAGGATCTCGCTCCAGTGCTGCCCTCCGTGGCGCTGGTACGCCGCCAGCCCCTCGGCGCCCGCTTCGGGCGCGACCCCGTGTTCCTTGTGGATCCGGTCGGCCCGGAACGCGTCGAGGGCCCAGTACTGGAGGAACACGTTCACTTTGCGGCCCATGGCCGCGGCACCGGCCGTCAGCACGGCGGCGGCGTTGAGCTTGTCGTCCGTACCCGAGAACAGCACCAGCGACAACGTGGTCTCGTCCATCTCGCACCCCTGTGTGGGTTCACAACGTCGTACCGTTCGCCATGTACTGTCGCCGGAATCCGGGGGTGGGAAAGGGGTCGGTCCGCCCGGCCCGGACGGGACCTTCGGTCCGAACCGCGGGCACGAGGCAGTTCGTGGTCGGGAGTGGTCCGTTCGGCGGTTGTCTGCACCCCGGGGCAGCCGGTAGCGTGGCGCGGGTTCCCCGCCCCCTGCTATGGCCGACCCCCAAGACCAACCAGAGATGTCCGACGACGCCACCCAGCCCGGGGACCCCGTCACCACCGTGACCAGTACGGCGGCCGGAGCTGGCGCCGGTTCGACCACGGCGTCGGTTGGAGCCGAACGCGGTCGCGACTGGGCGGCCGTGGCACTCAAGCTGGCGTTCCTCGCCGTCGCGCTGTTCTTGTTCGTGCTGGCCATCCAGCTGATGAAAGAGGGCGCAAAGGCGATCGGCCCCACGCTCAGCGGGAGTCCCTTGTTCAGCAATGCGTTCTCCACGCTCGGGGCCGGGTGGCTCGGTGCCTACGTGGTGCTGTCGGGATCCCCGGTGGCGGCCGTGGCGTTGAGCCTGTTCGTGGGCGGCGCCGCCACAGAGCTTCAGACGTTCACGATGTTGTCGGGCTCGAGGCTCGGAGCCTCGTTCGTGGTGCTGTTGGTCGGGTTCCTCTACGCGATCCGCAATCGAGGCCGAAACCGAAGTGAGTCGATCGGCATGGGAATCCTGGCGCTCGGGCTGACGGCGATCGTCTACGTCCCCGGCATGTTCCTGGGCTACGGGATCCTGAAGGCCGGGTGGCTGGACGGGGTCCGGCTGCAGGCTTCGGGGGAGTTCCAGTCCGTCGTCGATCGCATCTGGGGACCTGCTCTGGACGGATTGACCCGTCTCCCCGACTGGGCCCTCCTGCCGGTGGGCCTCGCGATCGTCCTGCTGTCGTTCCGGCTGTTGGACCGCGTCTTGCCTCAGCTCGACGGCGAACGCCACGGCGGCAAACGCCTCGAGTGGTTGACTCGCCCGTGGCCGATGTTCCTTCTCGGCTGCGCCGTGGCGACCCTGACCCTCTCGGTCTCGGTCGCGCTCACCCTGCTGGTTCCCCTGGCCAGCCGCGGCTACATCAACCGCCGCCAGGCCATCCCGTACATCATGGGCGCGAACATCACGACGCTCGCCGACACGCTCGTCGCCGCCATGGTGCTCGGGAACGCGGTGGCGGTGCAGATCGTTCTGGCGCAGGCGATCGCGGTGTCGGTCGTGTCCCTCGCGCTGCTGGCGTTCGCCTACCGGCCGATGGTCACGGCGATCCTTCGGATGGACGAATGGGTCATCGCCTCAAACCGGCGCCTGTGGCTGTTCGTCGCCGTGCTGTTCGTGATGCCGGCGATCTTCCTCACGTCCGGCATCTGGATCGGCCCGATCGCCGGCTGACCGGGACGCCCGCTCAGGCGGGACAGTCCGAGCGTCCGCTGCTCGGCGAGAGCATGCACGCCGAGACGTCCACGGCCTCGAACACGTCCGCGGGAACGGACTTGAGCTGGTCCAGCAGGCGGTTGCGCCAGTGTCGGCCGCGGGTCCCCTGGAAGTACCAGTCCGACCCCTTGTCGGCCACCATCATCCCGAACCGCTTCATGGCGCGCAGGATCACCCGAGCCTTGGGGCTGAACCCGGACAGGTCGACGTCCGACCGCAGCCGGAACCGAGCCCCCCCGGCGGGCAGTCCGAGTCGGCCGCCGGCCTCGTGGCGGGCCGGCCAGACGTACGCGTCGGTGGTGCAGGAGGCCGTGAACCGGAGGGCGTGGTCGATCCGGCCCGACTTCACCTCGTCCCAGCGGACCAAGCCGGCGAAGATGGGCAACCCTGCCGCGTCCGCCGAGGTCCAGCCGTCGGGGGCGAAGCCGATTGCGGTCGAGGTCCCAGATGGCCCCGCTCCCGGCCGACGGGTCACCGTCGTTCCACTCGGCCGCAAACAGCTCGTAGAGGCGGCACGTGCCGCGTTCGACCATGAGGGCATGGCGGTCCGACCCACCTTCGACGGGCGTTCGCGCATCGAACGGATACGGGCCGCGGTTGCTCTCGTCCTCGTAGAGGAACTCGATGGCCACTTTGGGGTGCATTCGCGCCACCGTCTCGAACGGCAGCCCGTAGGCCGGCGGGCCGAAGTCCGGGTGCAGGTTCCTCGACGAGGCATTCATCGCGTCCAGCCACGTCCCGCTCATCTCGTGGACGGGGAGGCGGTCGATCCTCGTGTTCCAGATGTTGGTTGCGGGGAACACGCGAGATCGCGTGCCGGGGACCTCGGCCGCCGACGCCGGCGCGAGCGAGCCGGCCGCGAGGGACGCCGCCACGAGAGCTGCGGCCGCTCGACGCCGGGACCGACCGATCACGGCCGGAGCGTACCGCGGTGGATCCTGGGCGCGGTCCCCAGGATCGGGGCAACGTCTCGGCTGGAGCCGGCGGTCGGATTCGAACCGACGACCACCCGCTTACAAGGCGGGCGCTCTGCCCCTGAGCTACGCCGGCGCTCGACCGAGTCTAGTGGCCGCCGCCGGGGCGATGCGGCAGCACGAACGCGTAGAGCAGGGCCGCCAGGGCCGCCGAGGCGTTGAGCGAGCCGACGCGCCCTCGCATCGGCAAGGCGACGAGCAGGTCGCACGTTCGCCTGGTCAGGCGCGACAACCCCTGCCCCTCCGAGCCGACCACGACGGCGACGCGGCCGTCGGGGGGTTCGGCCCCGAAGACGCCGACCGGCGACGTCTCGTCGAGCCCGATCACGACGAAGCCCGCCTCCTTCAGCCGTTCGAGCGCGCGGGGCACGTTGGCCACGCGAGCCACGGGCAGGTGCAGCAACGCGCCGGCCGAAGCCCGGATGGCCGCGGCGGTGACGGCGGCGGCGCGGTGGGTTCGAAGGACCAGGAGCGTCGCGCCGGCGGCCTCCGCGGACCGCGCCGCCGCTCCCAGGTTCTGGGGGTCCTCGATCCCGTCGAGCACGACGACGAGGTCCTGCGGGCCGTACTCCCTCGTGGCGAGCTCCCGCTCTCCGACGGGCTCCCGCATCCGGGCCCGAGCCGCGACACCGTGGTGGTCTCGGGCCAGGGCGTCGAGCTCGGACCGGTCCACCTCTCGGGCGGTCACGCCGGCTCGCCGGGACGCCTGGAGCACGTCCCGGAGCGCCGCGGTGGAGCGAGCGCCGCGCGCCACCAGCACCTCGGTCGCCAGACCGGCCCGGACGGCCTCGAGCACGGCCCGGCGCCCGGCCACAACCAGCGACGACCGGGTCATCCCGCTCGGACGGTCACGAGCGCGAGGCACCCCACGCCGTCGCCGGACAACCCGAGCCCCTCCGGCCGCGTGGCCTTCACCGACACGCGCTCGATCGGTACCCCGAGCGTCGCGGCGAGGGTCTCGCGCATCCGGTCCCTTGCCGGCGCGATCGCCGGCCGGTCCGCGATCACCGTCACGTCCGCGCCTTCCGGGACGAACCCGGCCTCGCGCACCCGCCGGACCACGCCGGAGAGCAGCTCCGGACCGGCGATCCCCTTCACTGCTGCGTCGTCGTCGGGGAAGTGGTCGCCGAGATCGCCGAGCGCGGCCGCCCCGAGCAGCCCGTCGGCCACCGCGTGGCAGACGGCGTCCCCGTCGGAGTAGCCGGCCAACCCCTCCTCGCCGTCGAACGCCACCCCGCCGAGCCGCAGTGGGCGCCCCCGGGCTCGGGGATGGACGTCGAACCCGAGACCGGTTCGGAGCTCAGCCACGGGCGACCTCCGCGACGACGGCCTCGGCCCGGGCCAGGTCCTCCGCGGTCGTGATCTTGAACGCCCGCCGGTCGCCGGCCACGGCGCGGACCCGGTACCCGGCCGCCTCGAGGGCGGAGGCGTCGTCGGTGACCTCCAGGCCGTCGCGTTCGGCCCGCGCGTGGGCCTCGCGCAGCGCCGCGGCCACGAACGCCTGGGGCGTCTGCGCCAGCGCGAGCTCTGCGCGCGGCTCCGTGCGTTCGACCACCTCCCCCCGCACCCGCTTCACGGTGTCGGTGACGGGCAGGATCGGTACCACGCCGTCCCACCCCTCCAGCGATCCCACGACCGCGTCGAACAGCTCGGCCGGCGCGAGCGCCCGCGCGGCGTCGTGACAGAGGATCACCGGCGCGTCTCTGGGAACTGCCGCAAGGGCGGCCCGAACCGATGCCTGCCGGGTCTCGCCGCCCCTGACGACCGCATGGGCGCCCAACGCCTCGACCACCGCGTGGGCTGGGTCCTCCCAGCCATCGGGCGCGGCCACGACGACCAACGAGATGCCCCGGGCCGCGCAGGCGGCAACGGCGGCGTGGGCGAGCAGGGGACGGCCCGCCAGCGGCGCGAACGCCTTGGGAGTCTCGCCGCCGAACCGGTCCCCGCGCCCGGCGGCCAGCAGGATCACCACGGCGCCCTCCACGTCGCCGAGCCTAGCCGCTCGCGCGCCGGCGCGGCCGAGGACGTTACTGGAGGTTGGCGAACACCATCCGGCCGGTGGCGGTCTTGATCACGTTGCGAACGAGGATCCCGACCTCGCGTCCGATGTCGTCGTGAGCGGACTCCACCACGACCATCGTGCCGTCTTCGAGATACCCGATCGCCTGCCCGTGGTCTCGCCCGGCCTTGACGAGCTCGACCCGCAGCACATCACCGGGTGCCACCGGCACCCGGAACGCCTCGGCGAGCGCGTTCAGGCTCGGGGAGGGCACGGAGAGCGCCTGGGCGATCTTCGCCAGGTTGTGGTCGGTCGTGATAAGCGAGGCGCCACGATCGCGGGCGAGCGCCACCAGCGCCGCATCCACGTCCGGAACGCCGTCTTCCTCGACCAGATGCACGTTCGCCGTCGCCGCCCGCTTCAGCTGGCCCAGCGCGTCCAGGCCGTGGCGGCCCCGGGTGCGCCGTTTGGGATCGGACGAGTCCGCAACGGCCTGGAGCTCCCGCAGGACCCCGGAATGGATCAGCAGGTCGCCCGAGAGGAAGCCCGACATCACCAGGTCGACGATCCGGCCGTCGATCAAGGCGCTCGTGTCGATCACGCTCACCTCGCCACGGGTCACGCCGGCGGCGCGCGGCTTGAGCCCGATGAGCCCGAACAGCTCGTCGGACTTGGTCCTGCCGACGCGGAACCCCACGTAGGCGAGCGTCACGTACATGAACGCCACGGTGGTCCAGGCGGTGAGTGGCGGAAGCCGGAAGATGGGGATCGATAGCAGCGCGGCGATGCCAAGCCCGGTGATGAGCCCGCCCATCCCGGAGACGACCTCGGCCGCGGGGACGCGGCGAAGGTCGGCCTCGAGCGTTCGCACCGCCGTCGCGGTCTGGCGCCCCAGGACACCGCCGAGCACGAACCCGGTGGCCGAGCCCAGGACCACGATCAGGATGGTCTGGACCCGGTTCCCCGCGCTGACGCTGGTGCCGATCGTGTACCCGGCCACCGTGAACAGCAGGACGAAGATCAGGCGGACGAACTCGACCAGCCTGCCCCGGGGCAGGCGCTCCCGGTCATCCGCCACGCGGGCGCGAAGACGACCGGCCCTCCAGCGGGAACCGTGGACGAGCATGTCCTTGAATGCCTCGACCCGAAACCGTCGAGACTTGACCGAACGGACTACCCTTTTCGGCCCGCGAGGGACCGGATGGCCTCAGCCGTATCTTAGGCCTGAGCCATCACCCGGGCGCCGTGGGAGTCGTCCAGCACCTTGTCGATCATCGTCTCGGCCTTCTCCTCGTCCCCGCCCGTGGCGTACATGAGCTCGGAGACCAGGATCTGGCGAGCTTTAGTGATCATCCGTTTCTCGCCGGCGGACAGGCCCCGCTCGCGCTCGCGGATCGAGAGGTTCCGGACGACCTCGGCGACCTGGTAGATATCGCCGGAGCGCAACTTCTCGATGTTGTTCTTGAAGCGGCGGCTCCAGTTGGCGGCCATCTTGGACTCGTCCTCCTTGAGGACGTTCAGGACCTTCTTGACCTCGTTCTTGCTCACGACCGAACGCAGCCCGACCTCTTCGGTGCTGTCGACCGGGACCATGAGCGTGAGGTCGCCGTAGGAGACCCGAAGCTTGAAGTACTTGCGCTTCTCTCCCAGGAACTCGCGGACGCAGAGTTCTTCGATCACTGCTGCGCCGTGCTCCGGGTGGACAACCGTGTCACCTTTGCGGAACACAAGACCCCCTCGGATCGGTGGATGGCGAAGCTGAGCCGTGCGCCCAGCGTAACACGGCCGGCGTTTGTACCGCAAATCAAAACCCCTGGTCAGAGGGCCTTTTCCGTCGATCTTCGTCGCTTCTCCGATGCCGTTCGACCACCTCCGGTGGGCCCCGAGACCTAGGCCGGCCGGTCCACGGATCGCCCGCGCCGGCCCGCCCCGGCCGCAGCCGCCCAGGTCAGGGCATCTTTCACGTGCCGCACCGGGACGAGCCGGACGTCCGGGGACGTCTCGCCGTCCGGGGGTCCGAACACGGTTCGGATCCCGGCACTTCGAGCCGCCGCGACCCGCGACCCCATCGACGGAGCGGGACGCACCATCCCCGTGAGGCCGATCTCTCCGACGAACGCGCACGAGGGCGGCGCCGGTGCCCCCGTGGCCGCGGAGGCGAGCGCCGCCGCCACCGCCAGGTCGCAGGCCGGATCGTCCACCCGAACCCCGCCGGCGGAGGCGCCGAACAGGTCCGAGCGCCCCACGCGCCACCCGGCGCGATCCAGAACGGCGGCCACGAGCTGGAACCGGCGCGGGTCCAGTCCCGTGACCTGCCGCCGTGGCGGCGATTCCGTGGGCGCCACCAGACCCTGGACCTCGACCGCAAGGGCTCGCCGGCCGGCGCGAGGCAGGGCCACGGCCGCCCCCGCCTCCCCTTCGCCGGGAAGCAGCAACGTCCCGGGGTCGATCTCCCGCAGCCCGTTCCCGCCCATCTCGAACCACGCCACCTCCCCGTCGGGACCGAACCGGTTCTTCGCGCCCGAGAGCACGCGCAGGCCCGACCGCGGATCGCCGTCGAAGGTCAAGACGACGTCCACCGCGTGTTCGAGCGTGCGGGGCCCCGCCACGTCCCCGTCTTTGGTGACGTGGCCCGTCAGCAGCACCGCGATACCGTCGGACTTGGCCAGCCCGACCAACGCGTCCGCACAGGCGCGCACCTGAGCGGGCCCGCCGGGCACCTGGGTCCCGGCGGGGTCCCGCAGCGTCTGGACCGAGTCCACTGCGAGCAGGAACGGCCGGGCGGACCCGGCGGCATCCAGCACGGCCGGCAGCTCTCGTCCCGGGACGAACGAGATCCTCGAGCCGTCGATGCCCAGGCGGGTGGCCCGGGCGGCCACCTGCTGCCGCGACTCCTCGCCCGAGGCCAGCAGGCAGGAGAGCCCGGCGCTCGACATCGCGTCCACCAGTTGGAGGAGAAGGGTGGACTTGCCGATGCCGGGCTCGCCGGCCAGGAGGGCGACCGCAGCCGGCACCAAACCTCCGCCGAGCACCCGATCGACTCCCGCGATCCCGGTCGAGACCCGGCGGTCGTCCCCGGGCTCGGCGACAAGCGGGTGGACGTCGAGCGGAGCGGACGCCGTGCCACCGAAGGTCCGCTCCTCGATCGTTCCCCAGGCCCGGCAGCCGGGGCACCGTCCCACCCACTGCGCGAGCTGCTGCCCGCAGTCGCGACACGCGAGGACGTTTCGCCTTCTATCCGTCCGCGTCTTGATCCCTCCGCGTCTTGATCCCTCGCGTCTTGATCCCTCGCGTCTTGCCCATGCGGTGGACCCTACCCTGCGGCTCTGACAGCCCCGGGTCGGAGCGGTACACTCGGCACGCACGTCGGTCGAACGCTCGAAAGGAGGGATGGCCACATGGCAGCCACCGCCGTCGTCGTGATGCCGCATCCCTCGGGGAGCGTGCGCTAGCCGACCCGTCCCGGGTCCAGGACCGACCACGCCGCCCCGCGGGGCGGCGTTTCTCTTTGTGCGACGTCGGCGCCACGATGGACCGCCGACGAGTCGGCAGCGTAAGCGCTCACCCCAACGACCGAAAGGAACCTCCGTTGAACCCAGAGCAGAACGAACGGGACGGCCCCGTGCAGTTCTTCGTCGACGAGGGGCTGATCACGGACGTCGTCCGGATCATCAAGACCGGCAAGGAGGCATCCGTCTACCTGTGCCGGGCCAATCCGTCCACCGGCGAGGACCTGCTCGCCCTGAAGGTCTATCACCCGCTCGACCGCCGGGACTTCCGAGACGAATGGCTGTATCGAGACGGCGAATACATCAAGGAGCGCCGCGTCCGGGTGGCGCTCGAGAAGCGGACCCGGTTCGGCCGGGAGGTCCAGGGCGCCCTGTGGGTGGTCCGCGAGTGGGAGACCCTCGGGGCCCTCGCCGACGCGGGGGCGCCGGTGCCCCGGCCCCTGGACGCGACCGAGGAGGCCATCCTCATGACCTACATCGGCGACGAGGAGCACGCCGCGCCGCAGCTTCGGGCGTACCGCCCCTCGCCGGAGGAGGCCGAGGACCTGTTCGCGCAGGTCGTCCGCGCGATCGAGCACATGCTGTACCGCAACGTGATCCACGGCGACCTCTCGGCGTTCAACGTCCTGGTGTGGGAGGGGCGGGCCATCGTCATCGACCTTCCGCAGGCCGTGGACCCCAGGAAGAACCGGCACGCGCCGACGCTGCTCGAGCGCGACGTGGTCCGGATCGCGGAGCACTTCGGCAGGTACGGAGTTCGCTCCTCGCCACAACGCATCGCGAAGGACCTGTGGACGGCGTGGCAGTTCGCCGACCTCGTCCCGGAGGACCTGCGGGTGGGGATCGAGATCTGAGGCTCAGCCCTCGCGCGCGCCGCGGAACTCGAGCACGTACCGCCAGCTCGAATCGTCCTCGGCGTGTTCGAAGTCCTGGAGCCGTCCGATCTCGCCGCCCGGAAGGAGCATGGGGAGGCCGATGTGGCGACCGTTCGGCCAGAGGTCCTCACGCGCGCGTTCCTCCATCCGGACCAGCGTGACCGGGCGGTCCCCCGGGGTCTCGAGCGGCTCACACCACTCGGACTCTTCGACCGGCAGGAGCTGTCGAAACCGCACGAACCGCACCGGCGCATGGAGGAGAACGGGTTCGCCGGGCGACTTCCACGCCTTGCCGAAGAACCGCCAGCGTTCGCCGTCGCGCGAGGTCTCGACCGCCCAGCACTCCTCGTTGCCCAGCGACATGGAACAGACCCTATGCCCGATCCCCGACAAACGTGACCGCTCCGACACAACGGACCGGCAGCCGGATCGGACGTCAGGAGGCCAGCGGATCCTCGATCCTCAGCCCCGGGAACCGTGTGAAGTCTCGATCCGAGGTGCAGAGCGTCGCCCCGTGCTCGATCGCGAGCGCGGCGACATGGGCATCCATCAGGAGGGGTCCGCGGGCCTTCCCCGCTTGGGCGAGCTCTCCGATCACCTCGAAATGCCGGCGCGTGGGCTGGACGATGCCGACGTTCGGCCGAGCCAGCCAGCCGGAGGCGATTCCCATCGCCTCGTCGGCCATCAGCGGGCGCTCGAAGACCCGAGCGTCAGTTCCAATACGCAGGAAGGCCAGCACCGAGACGAGCGCGAGGCCGACTTCATCCTCCGAACTGAGGGCCTCCTCCAACCAGTTGACCGCCCGATCGTGGATGGGCGACAAGCGGTCGTACGCGTACAGCAGGAGGTTGGCGTCGATGAGGATCAACGGCGCCGGGGACCCTCGAGACGGTCGAGGAGCCCTTCGATGTCATCCACGTCGAACCCGGGCTTGAGGCCCATCGGCCGTGCCTCGACCTTGAATGGAGGAGGCGCCTTCGAACGGCGACTCAGCCCGGTCCTGAGGGTCTCGTTGACGAGGGCCTTGAAGCTCTTGCCGGTGCGCCGGCTCTCCTCGAGCAACCGCTCGGCCACGTCGTCCTCGAGGGTGAGGGTCGTCCTGCGGCTCACATCATGAAGTCTAGCATGATGACATCATGATGCCTCGCAGCAACCGAGCAGAGGGCGCCACGCGCGGAGCGGGGGCCGGCTGGACCCGACGCCGTCGCTGCGGCATCCTGCCCCACCTAAGCGTTTCGCGTCCGATCGGCATCTTTCGTCCATGCAGGCAGAGGGCAACGTCGTGCGGCTCCCGGTCGCGGAGGAGCGCCCCATGGACTTCTCGGCGTTCTTCGCCGAGGAGCACCGAGGGCTGTTCAAGCTCCTGTACTTCGTGACGGGGAACCGGGCGGATGCCGCCGAGCTGATGCAGGACGCATTCCTGAAGCTGTGGGAGCGGTGGGACCGGATCGATCGGATCTCGGACCCACGGGCGTACCTGTTCCGCGTGGCGTTGAACGGATCCCGGATGCGGGCGCGCGCCGCACGCCGGGCTGCGCGGAAGCTGGTCTCCGTCGCCGCGTCTCACGATCCGTACGACGAGGTGAACCTCAGGGAGGACGTCCGGAAGATGCTGCTGGGGCTTTCGCCGCGACAACGTGCCGCCCTCGTCCTGCTCGACCTGCACGGCCTCGACTCCGACGAGGCCGCCCGGATCATGGGGATCCGTCCCTCGACGGTCCGGGCGCTCGCCTCGCAGGGCCGAGCCGTGCTCCGGGCCTCAGGAGGCCTGCATGTCTGAGCTGAGGGAGGTGTTCGAGATGGTGACCAAACAGGCCGAGCCGGACCTCGACGTCTGGAGGGAGCAGGAGCGGCGCCAACGGCGGCACACAAACCGTAGGAAGGTCGGCGTCTACGCCCTGGTGGCCCTGATCGCGATCGGCGTGGCGGCCGCAGCCGTGGGCCTGCTTCGCCGGGCCGACCCGGCGGGCGTCCCCGCCGACGACCCGAACGAGGTTCCACAGGAGCGACCGGAGGGAGCGCCGCCGACGGCGGGGGGGCTCGCCGGGCTCTGGCTCGAGGACGTCGCCGAGCGCGGGATCGCCGGAGCGGGCGTCAGTCCCACCGTCGTGTGGTTCACGGCGGACGGGCAGGTCCGGCTCGACAACGGAGGCGACCTGTCGTTCCCGTATTGCCCCGGGACCTACGCGCTCGACGGCGACCGGATCGCGTGGGACTGCGGCAACGACGAGTGGGTGATGAGGGCGGGGCTGACCGAGGACGGCTGGCTACGAGCCGTGGTGGTGGAGAGCCGGGCGGTCCCGGCGCCCGTGGGAGCGCGGCGCGGCTGGATGCGGGTGTTCCCGGGCTCGCCCGCAAGCGCGGCGATCCGGGTCGGTGGGGACACCGACTGGGCGCCCTACGACCTCGAGAACGCCTCGGCGTTCCAGGGCGTCTGGGTGAGCGACGACGGCGAGCTCCTGGTCTCGGTGGGGCTCACCGGCACCTACGAGATCCACGAGGCCGGCGGGCGGGGCGTCGAGCCGCTCGACGTCGGCACGGTCGAGTTGGACGGGGACGAGATCACGTTCACGAGCGGATCCGAATCTCCGAGCTGTGCCGAGGGCGACCGGATGGCCTGGTCGGTCGAACGCGGCACGCCCGCACCGGCGCCGGGGATCCACGGCGTGGTCCGTTCCACCGTGGGTGAGGACGCCTGTGCGGCTCGGGCCGAGCTCGACCTGGAGAGGATCTGGCTCCGGCTCAGCATCAGGTGACGCGACACCGACGGCCCGGCAGCCCTTTGGTTGCCGGGCCGTCGGTTCGCACGCTCCGGCTCGGCCGCCCGGCTGCTCGAGCCGTAGGCTGATCGAATCTCACCGTGCCCGCTAGACGCGAGGAGTGGCTCGTGCATCCATGGTCCATGCGGGCGGAGGGTGAGGTCGTGCACTTCCCGACCGAGCGCGTCGAGGCCAGGGCCCGCTTCGACGAGTTCGTCGAGGACGAACACGAACGCCTCTACAAGGCTCTGTACTTCGTGACCGGGAGCCGTGAGGACGCCGAGGACCTATCGCAGGAGGCGTTTCTCAAGCTCTGGGAGCGATGGGACCGGATCGATCGGATCGACGATCCGACGGCCTACCTGTTCCGGGTGGCGCTGAACGGATTCCGGATGCGGCGTCGCCGGGCGGCGATGGCGCTCCGGAGACTTCCGCCGGTCCAGGGACCGCGGGACGAGTTCGCGGAGGCGGAGATGCGCGCGGACGTTCGCCTGCTCCTCCTCGGCCTCTCGCCCCGGCAGCGGGCCGCCCTCCTGCTCGTGGACCTGCTCGGGTACCCCTCCGAGCAGGCGGCGCGCATCCTGCGCGTCCGGCCGTCGACGGTGCGGAACCTGGCGAGCCAGGGACGACGGGCCCTCAGAGCGGCGGAAGGAGCGCGGGATGCCTGACGTACAGGAGGTGTTCCGTATGGCCACCCAGAAGGTTCGTCCCGACGAGGGCTTCGTCGATCGGCAGCTCGAGCACCAGCGACGGCGGAGCCGGAACCGACGAGTCGGCACCTACGTTCTGGTCGGAGCGATCGGCATCGTGGGCGCGATCGTCGCTTTCAGTCTCGGCTTCCGAGGCGACCAGCAGGTCCCCGCGACTCGGCCCACGCAAGCACCGGTCGTGGCGGAGGCTCTGGAGCTGAGCGACCTCGTTGGTGTGTGGTTCGAGGTGGACGGATCGCACCTGCTCAACATCAGCCGGGACGGCTCGTACGCGCTGGACGACTCGGGTCTTCTCGACACCAGCCCCGATGACGCCGGATCCGTCGAGATCGGCGACGATGGGTCCATCCGCTTCGTGAGCAGCGCGGCGTCGCGAGAATGCACCCTTGGTGCCACGTGGGTCTGGAGATCTGCCGAGCTCGAGCAGCGAGGACTCCTGCGTGTCGCCGAGGCCGATACCGCCTGTCCCGCTGGGGTCCTCGGGTCATCCAGCTGGGGCCTGGTGGGAGGAGGCCCGGTGAGCCCGCTGAGCGAGCCCGTCCCGGGTCCCGACCAGCGGGAGGGGAGACCCATCACGAGGGACGACCTGATCGGGTTCTGGGACAACCCCAATGGTCCTGGTCTGTTCCGGTTCTCGGCGGACGGGACGTTCGCGGGCTACTTCCCCGAGAGTCTCGATAGCCCGCCGCTCCTGACTGGGACCTGGGAGGTCCGGGGCAATCGGATTCGCCAGGTCTTCACGTCGACCCGAATCCCCGGATGCACCGCCGGCGACGTCGAAGTCTTTGAGGCGGAACTGATCGAACTGGCGGACGGCGTCGCGCTGCGCACCAACGTGTTGCGAAGCTGCGGGGAGATCCTTCCGCCCCCCGTACAGGTGCGCATCTCTCCGCGATAGGTGGTGTACGCGGTGGGAAGCCAACGTCGACCCCGAGCCTTTCGCTGGAAGGAGGCAGACATGAACCGCAGGCTTCTCTCGGTGCTCGCCGTCTTGGCGGTCCTCGGAGCGTCCGGAGTGGCGCACGCATCGCCACCAACAACCGCGAGCGGGACGTACGTCGTCACGGCCATCACCGGCTTCGCGCTCCACCCCGCCGGCCCAAACGCCTTCGGCGAGCAGACCACGACAGGAGTCTTCGCCGGGACGTTGACGGGCACCTTCGAAGACGAGATCAGGTTCATCGTCCATCCCAACGGGCTCGTCGGGGCTCGGGGCACGTTGACCTGTGTCTGCACGGTCTCCGGAAGGTCGGGCACCCTGGAGTTCGTTCAGGTGAGCACCGGGGACTTCGAAGCGCAGGCCTTCGAAGGTCGCGCGATCATCACGCGGGGGACAGGAGACCTCGTCGGTCTTCACGGAGTTCTGCACTTGCTTGGCACCGTTGATCCAGGAGGACTGGCCACCGTCAGCTACGCAGGGCAGATCAACTTCGCTCCGTGACCCGGTGGCCTCGAGCCGAGTCTCGGTGGTGAGCTGAGCGATGGCCCGTCGCCGCTGCCCCCGAGCGCAGGTACCCCCCGAGGCATGGCTAGCGGCTCCAGCCAGGACACCGAACGGCCCAGGACACCGAACGGCCCGGCAGCCTCTCGGTTGCCGGGCCTTCGGTCTTGCGGCCGGGCGGCCGGAGCCGCCCGACGTCCGGATCCTCCGCTACCGGATCACCCTTCCTGCGAGCCGGCGAGCTCCACCGGCGGCACGTCCGGCGGCACACCGGCGCCCTCGAACACGATCTCGCCGTCGCGGGCGTCCACGATGATCGTCTGGCCGGCCCGGAACTCCTTCCACAGGAGCTTCTCGGACAGCGAGTCCTCGACCATCCGCTGGATCGTCCGCCGGAGCGGCCGGGCGCCGAGCGCCGGGTCGTAGCCCTTCTCGGCCAGCAGCGTCTTCGCCTCGTCGGTGAGCTCGATCTCGAGGTCCTTCGCCTTCAGCTGCTCGCGCACCCGCTTCATCATCAGGTCGACGATGCGCTTCACGTCCTCCTGCGTGAGCGAGTGGAACACGATGATCTCGTCGATCCGGTTCAGGAACTCGGGACGGAAGGAGTGTTTGAGCTCCTCCATCACCTTGTCCCTCATCCTCTCGTAGGTGACCTTCTCGTCGGGACGAGCGGCGAACCCGATCGACGCGCCCTTCTGGATGTCCCGGGTCCCGAGGTTCGAGGTCATGATGATGATCGTGTTCTTGAAGTCGACGTGATGGCCCTGCGAGTCGGTCAGGCGCCCGTCCTCCAGGATCTGGAGCAGCGTGTTGAACACGTCCGGGTGCGCCTTCTCGATCTCGTCGAACAGGATCACGCTGAACGGTTTGCGGCGGACGGCCTCGGTGAGCTGGCCGCCCTCTTCGTACCCCACGTAGCCGGGGGGCGAGCCGATCAGCCGGCTGACCGTGTGCTTCTCCATGTATTCCGACATGTCGAGCTGGATCAGCGCGTCTTCGTCGCCGAACAGGAACTCCGCCAGCGCCTTGGACAGCTCGGTCTTCCCGACGCCCGAGGGGCCGAGGAAGATGAACGAGCCGGCCGGTCGCTTCGGGTCCTTGAGGCCGGCACGGGTGCGCCGGATGGCCTTCGAGACCGCCTTGATCGAGTCGTCCTGGCTGATGATCCGCTTGTGGAGCTCCTCCTCCATCCGGAGCAGCTTCTCCGTCTCCTCCTCGGTCAGCTTGAAGACGGGGATGCCGGTCCAGGTGGAGAGCACCTCGGCGATCTCCTCCTCGTCGACCTCGGACAGGATGTCCATCTCGCCGGACTTCCACTCGCGCTCGCGGCGCTCGCGCTCCGCGCGGAGCTGGCCCTCCTCGTCCCGCAGGGACGCGGCCTCTTCGAAGTCCTGGGCGTCGATGGCCGACTCCTTGCGAAGCCGGACGTCGGCGATCTTCTCGTCGATCTCGCGCACGTTCGGCGGCGCGGTCATGCGACGGATCCGCATACGGGAGCCGGCCTCGTCGATCAGGTCGATGGCCTTGTCGGGCAGGTACCGGTCGCTGATGTAACGATCGGCGAGGTTCGCCGCCGCGACGAGCGCGTCGTCGGTGAAGTTCACGCGGTGGTGGGCCTCGTACCGGTCCCGAAGGCCCTTCAGGATCTCGATGGTGTGGGCCACGGTGGGCTCGTCCACGTTGATCGGCTGGAACCGCCGCTCGAGCGCCGCGTCCTTCTCCAGGTACTTGCGGTATTCGTCGCGCGTGGTGGCGCCGATCGTCTGGAGCTCGCCTCGGGCGAGCATCGGCTTGAGGATGCTCGCGGCGTCGATGGCGCCCTCGGCGGCGCCGGCGCCGACGAGCGTGTGCAGCTCGTCGATGAACAACACGATGTCGCCGCGGGTACGGATCTCCTTCAGGACCTTCTTCAGCCGCTCCTCGAAGTCACCCCGGTAGCGCGAGCCGGCGACCAGCGCGCCGAGGTCGAGCGTGTAGATCTGCTTGCCCTTGAGCGTCTCGGGGACCTCGCCCTTGACGATGTCCTGGGCCAGGCCCTCGACGATGGCGGTCTTGCCCACGCCGGGTTCGCCGATCAGGACCGGGTTGTTCTTGGTCCGGCGCGAGAGGACCTGCATCACGCGCTCGATCTCCTTCGCGCGCCCGATCACGGGGTCGAGCTTGGCCTCGCGCGCGTGTTGCGTCAGGTTCCGCCCGAACTGGTCCAGCACCATCGAGCCCTGGCCGCCCTGGCCTTCACCCTGGCCGCCGGGCGTGGTTTCGCCCTTGCCGCCGGTGTACCCGGACAGGAGCTGGATGACCGTCTGGCGGACCCGGTTGAGGTCGGCGCCGAGCTTCTGCAGCACCTGCGCGGCCACGCCTTCACCCTCGCGGATCAGGCCGAGCAGGATGTGCTCGGTGCCGATGTAGTTGTGGCCGAGCTGGAGGGCCTCGCGCAGCGACAGCTCGAGGACCTTCTTTGCACGGGGCGTGAACGGGATGTGCCCGGTCGGCGCCGCCTGGCCCTGGCCGATGATCTCCTCGACCTGCTGACGGACGGCGTCGAGGTTGATGCTGAGGCTGTCGAGCGCCTTGGCGGCGACGCCCTCCCCCTCGTGGATCAGGCCGAGCAAGATGTGCTCGGTCCCGATGTAGTTGTGGTTCAGCATCCTCGCCTCTTCCTGGGCGAGGACCACGACCCGGCGGGCTCGGTCCGTGAAGCGCTCGAACATATGACTCCCCCGGGGCCCACGGGCCCCTCTTCCTCTGGCGCAACAGCCCTCGGGGATCCTCGGACCCCGTCCTACCCCCGAGGCAGGTCGGGCGCCTCGATGGTGCGCTTTACAGCGCGCCTTCCGAAGCGCCCCACGTGGGTCAGTATACCCCTGGGCCCCGATACGGCCGTTCGGCCGACCCACTCACCCTTTCCCCGATCCACGCGTTCGTACCGTATATTCGGTCACGATCGCGTTCGGGATGAGCCGAAGGGAAAGATGTAGGCCGCCGCACGCGATATCGGCCGAATGGGCCAATTGAGATTCCCCCTTCTGGGGCATGGGCGGAAGCGCCGTCCTCGGAGAGGATTCTTACGGCGAGCCGGATCTTCCCCGAGGATCCTTCCCCGGAAGGAGAGCTTCTGTTGCGGATCCTGGTGGTCGACGACCACCCGGCGTTTCGCCGGGCGCTGACCTCTGCCCTGAGGCTGGTGAAGGACATCGAGGTCGTCGCCGAGGCCGGCGGGGGCGTGGAGGCGGCCGAACGCGCCGTCCAGGGCAACCCGGACCTGGTGTTGATGGACCTGTCCATGCCCGACCTCGACGGCATCGCGGCCATGCGCCGGATCCACGAGACCAAGCCGGATCTCCGGGTGGTCATCCTGACGGCGCACGCGGACCCCGGGGTCGAACGCGAGGCGCGCGAGGCCGGCGCCTCGGGGTTCCTCGCGAAGGGAACCGCCCTCGAGGAGCTCGTGGTCGTCCTGCACGAGGCCGCCGACAACCGCCCACCCATTCGGCCGCCCGAGCCCGTGGAGGAAGTGATCTAGCCGCCGCCCTCGGGACGGTGGTGCGGGAACAGGATGAGGTCGCGGAGCGACGGCGCGTCCGTGAGCACCAGCAGGAGCCGGTCGATCCCGATCCCGACGCCGCCGGCCGGCGGCATGCCGTGTTCGAGAGCGACGAGGAAGTCCTCGTCGTATGGATGTGTCTCCTCGGCTCCCGCAGCGCGTTCGGCGGCCTGCAGCTCGAACTTCGCGCGCTGCTCGTCCGGGTCGGTGAGCTCGCTGAACGCCGTGCCCTGCTCGACGCCGCCGATCACGACGTCGAAGTGCTCGGTGAGGTTCCGGTCCGCTCGGTGGGGACGAGCCAGCGGGGAGACCTCACGAGGGAAGTCGCACACGAACGTCGGCTCCCACAACGTGGGTTCGACGAGCTTCTCGAACAGCTCCAGGGCGATCTTGCCCGGACCCCAGGCCTCGTCCACCCGAACGTCGTGGCGCTCGGCGAGCTTGCCGAGATCCGTTCGGTCCAGCGCGACCTCCTCGCCCACGACCCCGGACACGCTGTCGAGGACCGTCACCCGGCGCCACGGCGGCTGGAGATCGAGCTCGCGCCCCCGGAACTCGAACACGAGTCCACCCCGGACGGCGCTCGCCGATGCGGTGAGAAGCTCCTCGGTCAGCCGCATGATGTCCTCGTAGTCCGCGAACGCCTGGTACAGCTCGACCATCGTGAACTCCGGGTTGTGCTCGCGGTCGATCCCCTCGTTCCGGAAGGTGCGCCCGATCTCGTAGACGCGCTCCAGGCCGCCCACCAGCAGGCGCTTGAGGTACAGCTCGAGCGAGATCCGCAGCTTCAGATCGATGTCGAGGACGTTGTGGTGCGTCGTGAACGGCCTGGCCATGGCGCCGCCGGCGACGTTCTGCAGGACGGGCGTCTCCACCTCGACGAACCCGCGAGCGTCGAGCTCCGACCGCAACGTCCGAAGGACCGTCGCGCGCGCCATGGTGTACCGACGCACGGTCGGATCGGTGGCCAGGTGGAGGTATCGCTGTCGCTGCTGCAGGTCCGGGTCGCGCAACCCGTGCCACTTCTCGGGAAGCGGCCGGAGCGCCTTCGTGAGCATGGCCAGACGGTCCACGAAGATCGAGAGCTCGCCCTTGCGAGTCGTTCCGATCCGCCCGGTCGCGCCGATGATGTCGCCGAGATCGATCTCGTCCACCAGAGCCCACACGGCATCGTCCAACGCCCCGCGATCACACACGAGCTGGACCTCGCCGTCCCGGTCGCGAACGACCAGGAACACGAGCTTGCCGAACTTCCGCCGAAGGACGACGCGGCCGGCGACCGTCGCCACGTCGTCCGTCGCGGTCTCGGACGGCAGGCCCGAGTGTCGTTCCCTGATCGTCGACGTCGAGGTCGGTTCGCGAGCTCCGAGCGCCTGTTCGAGGGTGAGCGCGAACGCCTTGTCGCCCAGCCGTTCGCGGCTGGCGCGGCGAGCCCGTAATACCTCGGCCTCGCGCCCCGTGGCCTCCTCAGTCATCGGCGGCCGGCCCGACGTTGCGCTCGAACACCAGCCGGAGCCCCTCGAGCGTGAGCCACGGCTCGTGCTCGTCGACGAGCTGGCAGTGAGGGACGATCAACGGCGCGAGCCCCCCGGTGGCGACGACCGTGGCCGACCCGCCGAGCTCCTTGCGGATCCGTTCGACCATGCCGTCGGCCTCGGCGGCCGAGCCGAACAGGAGCGCCGACTGGATGGCCTCGACGGTGTTCTTTCCGATGGGGGCCCGGGGCGCCTGGAGCTCCACCTGCGGCAGCCGCGCGGTCGCGCGAGCCAGCGACGTGTTCCTCGTCTGAACGCCGGGGGAGATGGCGCCCCCGAGCAGCTCGCCACGGTCGGAGACGGCGTCGTAGGTCGTGGCCGTCCCGAAGTCGATCACGATGCACGGCCCCCCGTAGCGGTCGAATGCCGCGAGCGCATTCACCACGCGATCGGCGCCGAGCTCACGCGGATTGTCGGTGAGGATGGAGATCCCGGTCCTGGTCCCGGGCTCGACGACGACCGGCGGGAAGGCGAAGTACCGATGCACCATGTCGCGCAGGGCCGAGGTCGACCTCGGGACGACCGAGCTGATCGCCACCCCGGTGATCTGTCGGGAGAACGACAACCCGGCCTGTTCGAGCAGGCCGGCGAACAGCACCGCGAGCTCGTCGGCCGTGCGTTCGGGTTCGGTCGAGGCGGCCCACTGGTGTTCGAGCGTGGTGCCCTGGAACACGCCGAGGATGGTGTTCGTGTTCCCCACGTTCACGGCCAGCAGCACGGGTTCACCTCCTCGGTCGCGCCATCCTGCCACGCTCGGCCGGGCGCGACACCCGCGTCATGCCGTCGGCAGGGCGAGCGTGTCGATGAGTCGGACTTCGCCGAACCGAGCGGCCACGAGGGCCCGCGCCGGGGCGCGGATCTCCTGCACCTGGTCGAAGGTGGCCTCGTCGACCACCGCCGCGTAGTCGAGCCGGGCCGCCGCGGTGGCCCCGATCTCCCTCGCCATCGCGGCCACGAGGACTCGGGCGTCCCGCTCGCCCTCCCGGGACAGCTCGGCGGCCTCGGACAGCGCGAGGAACAGGCACCCGGCCGCCTCCCGCTGCTCGCGCGACAGGTGTTCGTTCCGCGAGGACATCGCCAGGCCGTCGGGCTCTCGAACGGTCGGGCACGGCGTCACGTGGACCGGGAACGAGAGATCGCGCACCAGGCGCCGCACCACGGCGAGCTGCTGCGCGTCCTTCTCCCCGAAGTACGCGGTGCAGGGCCCCACGGCGTGCAGGAGCTTCGACACGACCGTGGCCACCCCCCGGAAGTGACCGGGCCGGACGGCGCCCTCCAGCCGGTCGCCGAGCGGGCCGGGATCGACGGTGACCTCCGGCTGCCCGGCCGGGTACATCTCGCGCTCGTCCGGGGCGAACACGACGTCGGCCCCGAGGCCTTCCAGGACCGCCAGGTCCCGTGGCTCGTCCCGTCGGTACCCCGACAGGTCCGAGGGGTCGTCGAACTGGAGCGGGTTCACGAAGATCGACGCCACGACCAGATCGTTCTCCTCACGCGCGCGCCGGACCAGCGAGGCGTGTCCCTCGTGAAGGGCCCCCATCGTCGCCACGTATCCCACCCGGCTGCCGGTCGCGCGGGCCCGCTCGCAGGCGGCGAACGTTCCGGCGATGGTGCGGATCACCTCCAGCGCGCCAGCACCTCCTCGACCGCCTTTCGGCGGTCGCCGGGCAACCGCCCGGCCCGCTCGGCCAGGTCGAGCGCCAGGTCGGCGAGCGCCACGTACGGGCGGACCGCCTGCGGCGCCGAGCGGGCCAGCGCCTCGAGGTTGCGAGCGACCGTGCCGGCGTCGCCGCGGACAGCCGGCCCCGTCAGGGCCTCCGCCGGGCCGACCCGGGCCACGTTGGCCAGGGTGGCCTCCTGGAGGGGGGCGAGCGCCGCGGCCGGGTCGGGGACCCCCGCGGCACCTTCGAGCTCGACTGCGAGCGCCGTGATCGCGACCAAGTAGTTCGAGGCGAACACGGCGGCCGCGTGGTACAGGGGTTTGGCCGCGTCCTCGAGCGCGAACGGCCGCCCCCCGGCGTCCCGCGCCAGTCGCTCGCCGAGCGCCCGACCCTCGTCGGACTCCGAGGTGACGGCGAACGCCGCCCCCGGCAGCTGCTCCACCGCCGCCTCCACCGTCGGACACGTCTGGAGCGGGTGCAAGGAGAAGGTCGTCGCTCCCGCCGACTCAGCCGACGCCAGCGCGGCGAGCGCCAAGGCACCCGAGACGTGCGCCACGGCCACGCCGGGCCCGATCGCTCTGGCCCGCACGACGTCGTCACAGGCCGCGGCGATGGCCGCGTCGGGCGTCGCGATCACCACGACGTCCGCGCCGCGAGCCGCTTCGGCGTTGCCGACGACCGGGACCCCCGGCAGATGTTCGGCAGCGCGCGCCGGGGTGGCGGATCCACCGGAGACGGCGGCGATCCGATGCCCGGCCCGCCACCACAGCACGGCCAGCGCGGTCCCGACGCGGCCGGCGCCGACCACGGCGACATCCATGCGCCGCAGTATGCCGCTCAGGGCAGCCAGGCGGCTGGGCCGGTCGGTGGTGGTGCGTCCGGCGGCGGGAGCACGGGCAGCGGCGTGGACCCATCGAACGCCAGGATGCCGCTCGCACCCACGACGTAGAGCACGTCTTGATCGTCGAACGCGGCCGCCAAGAGTCGGCCGGCCGACGTCGCGTCGACGGGCCGCGCGGTGCCGGCCGCCGCGTCCACGACCCACAGGCCCTGCAAGCCGTCGATCACCCCGTCCACGGCCACGTACCGGCCGCTCCGCGACGTGGCCACGATCCGCCCCCGAGTGATCGAGCCCGCGACGACGGCGCGGGACGTGCCGTTCCCGGCCCAGACCAGCAGTTCCCCTCCCAGCTCCAGGAACAAGAAGCCGCCGGACGACACGAGAACGCGCCCCGGGAGAACGCGCATGGACGTTCCCGGCACCAGCACGTGCGAGCGCAGGAGGCCGCCGCCTTCGGACACGCTCACCACGGTCACCCTGGACGAGTACATGACCGCGGAGAGGAGCCGGCCGCACGGCAGAGGGATGGGGTGCGCCGGACGGTGTCTGCTGTCGACCAGGACGACGCGTTCCAACTCGAAGGAGGGATCGGGGCACCCGGGTGGATGGTCGGTCTCGACGCGGCCGATCAGGAGCGCCTGCCGATTCGAGGAGACCGAGACGTGATCGCCGCGAGCCACCTCGATCGGATCCAGGAGCCGGTTGAGCAACAGCCAGGCGACCTCCTCGGCGCCGTCGACGACCGATAGGACCAGCCAGTCGCCGCGGGGCCCGGCGGGGACCATCGCCTCGACCTCGGAGAGGGCGGGCCCCTCCCGGAGGATGCCGGTGCGGACGTCGAGGAAGTACAGCCGCTGCCCGGCGCCGCCGCGTTCGTCGCCCACGTACACGAGCCGGCCCCGAAGCGTGACGGGAGTGGGAGACGGCTCCGCGCGGGACGTGACCGCCGGCGGCGCGGATTCCCCCGGTGCCGGTCGGGCCGTGACGCCCGCGACCAGGCGCACCAGGAGCACGGCCGCGATCGCCGCCGCGATCACGAGGAACCAGCGGCTGCGCCGGTACCGGCCCTCGACGGCCTCGTCGCCGTTCACGAGCCCACCCGCAGGGGCGGAGCGAAGACCCGGAGTCCGAACACCGCGTTCGGCGCCATCCGCACCGAGGCCAGGGAGCGGCCGCCGGGGAGCATCGGTTCGGGATCGAGCTCGGCGAGCGGGACCAGCACGAAGCCGCGCTCGTGCATCCGCGGATGCGGGATCGTGAGCTCGGGTTCGTCCACGACGCGCCGATCGAACGTGAGGACGTCCACGTCGATCGGCCGCGGCCCCCACCGCTCGGCCCGGACGCGCCCGAGCTCGGCCTCCACGTCGAGGCAGGTCCGGAGCAGCTCGAGCGGCTCCAGGGTGGTCCGGACCTCCACCACGGCGTTGAGGTAGTGGGGCTGAGGCGGCCCCACCGGCTCGGTCTCGTAGACGCGCGAGGACCGAACGACCTCGATCCCCTCCCGCCGGTGCAGGAGGTCCACGGCGCGCTGCAACAGGTCGAGCCGGTCACCCAGATTCGACCCGAGCCCCAGGAAGGCCGAGGCCGCCACGGGCCGGTCAGGCCCCCGACTCGGCCGAGGCGGCCGCGGCCACGCCCTGGACGTCGTTCGAGGCGGCGGCGGCCGGTTTGTGCACGACCGCGCTCGCCCGGACCACGGCGGGTCGGCTCGCCACGGCCCGGGCCACGGCGTCGGCGAGGTTCTCGAGGAGGTCGAACCGTTCCGCTTCCACCGTCTCGCGGGCCACCCGGATCAGCTCGCGGTAGTCGGCCGTCGTCCCGATCTCGTCCCCGGACACCTGAACCTCGACGTCGAGGTCGACGACGAAGTCCTGCGCCCGGTCCTGCTCCCCCGGGTTCGCGCCGTGGTGCCCGGCCGCGGTGATCCCGCTCAGGAACAACCTCGAGGTCCTCACTCTCGTTCCTCCCCCGGCGGGCGGCGACCGAGCGAGACGGTCACCGGTCCGCCCTCGTGGCGATGTTCGAGCTTCAGGTACTGGGACTGCAGCCACCGGAACACCAGCGGCGCAACGGTCTCGAGCGCATCCTCCAGCAAGAAGTGCCGGCACCCGGGGAGCAGGGCCACGGCGGCGCGAGGCAGGACCTCGCCCAGGCGCTCGGCCACCTCCGGCGGGACGAACCGGTCGTCCTCGCCCCAGAGCACCAGGGCCGGGATCTCGAGGGCGGCGAGTCGCGACTCGAGGCCGGTCAGTCCCTCGCCGTCGAACGAGGCCGCGACCCGAGCCAGACGGTCGAAGCCGTCGTCGCCGGCGAAGGGCCGCACGTACCCCTCGACCACCTCCGCGGAGAGCCGGTCGGCGCGCGACGTCCCCGCCTCGACCATCGCGCGCACCCATTCCCGCGGATCGACGTGGCCTCCCGCCGCGATCGTCTCGCGGAGGGCCCCGACGCCCGGGGCCGGCCAGGCGTCGAACGCGATGCTGTCCACCAACACGAGCGCCTCGGCCCCGCCGTCGAGGGCCAGGTGCTGGGCCACTCCGCCCCCGTGGCCGTGGCCGAGGACGGCGAACCGCTCGACGTGGAGCTGCTCGAGGAGCTCGCGAACGGTCCGGGCGTGGCCGGCAACGTCGAGGTCGGCGCCCGGGCCTGCCGCGGAGTCCCCCGAGCCCAACAGGTCCGGGGCGAGGACGTGCAGGAACGGCGACAACATCGGAACCATGCCCCGCCACAGGAACGAAGACGTGAACCCGCCGCTCAGCAACACCACCGCCGGCGCCTCCGGGTCGCCGGCCTCGACCACGGCGAGCTCGCCGCCGGTGACGGCCACGGGCCGCTTGTCGCCCACGCTCATGGACCGGACCCCGCGATCGCGTCGGCCACCCGCACGGCGCGCACCACCTCAAGGACGTCGTGAACGCGGACGAGGTTCGCCCCGCGCGAGACCATCCACACGACCGCGGCGATGGTCCCCTCCACGCGCCGGTCCTCGGGCACGTTCAGGATTGTTCCCAGGAACCGCTTTCGCGACGGCCCCACCAGCACGGGCCGCCCCAGCTCGGTCAGCGCGTCGATGCGGCGGATCAGCTCGAGGTTGTGCTCCAGCTCCTTGCCGAACCCGATCCCCGGATCGACCGCGATCCGCTCCGGCTCGATCCCGGCAGCCCGCGCGGCCTCGACCCGTTCGCGCAGGTGCTCGCGGACCTCGGCCACGACGTCCCGGTACGCCGCGGTCTCCTGCATCGTCTTCGGCTCACCTTTCATGTGCATCAGGACGATCCCCGCACCGCGCCCGGCGACGAGCGGGAACATCTCGGGGTCGCCGCCCGCGGAAACGTCGTTGACGATCGTCGCGCCCACGTCGAGCGCCGCCGCGGCGACCGCCACCTTGCGCGTGTCGATCGAGATCGGGGTGTCCGGCACCGCCCCGGCCAGGGCGGCGACCACCGGAACCACTCTGGCCGTCTCCTCCTCGACGGAAACGGGGTCGGAGCCGGGCCGGGTGGACTCACCGCCCACGTCGATCACATCCGCGCCGTCCGCCACCATCCGGACGGCGTGGTCGACAGCCGCGTCGGAGGCCAGGAACCGCCCGCCGTCGGAGAACGAGTCGGGGGTGACGTTCAGGATCCCCATCACGAACGTGCGCTCGGAGCAGTCGAGCACGCGATCGCCGAACCGCCAGACGAGGCCGCCCACGACGGCCATCGTAACGACGCCCGCCAGTGTCGTAGCCTTCGCCCGTGGCGGCCACCTCGACCACGGAGCGGCACCCCTCCGCCGATTACCTCGAGGCCCTCTACGAGATCCGCGAGGAGAACCTCCCGCCGGTCCAGGCCGAGCTCGCGCGGTGGATGGGCGTCAGCCGGACCTCGGTCTCCGACCACGTCCGACGCCTCATCGCCGACGGCCTGATCTCGACGGCCGGCCGCGAGCTCGGGTTCACGCCGGCCGGCGAGGCCATGGCGGTGGTCCTGGTCCGGCGGCACCGGCTGGCCGAACACCTGCTGGTCGGCGTGATCGGGTTGCCGTGGCATCTCGCCCATGCCGAGGCCGAACGGTGGGAGCGGGTGATCTCGGACGCGGTCGAGGAGCGCCTGGTCGCGCTGCTCGACGACCCGGGCGCGTGCCCCCACGGGAACCCCATCCCCGGCTCGGCCAACCTCGTGGACTACCGCGACCTGCGGCCGCTCGCCGAGGTCGGCCCACCCGCCGACGTCACATTGCGCCGGCTCACCGAGGACCTCGAGCTGGAAATCGACGTGATGCGCTTCCTGGAGGACAGCGGCTTGATGCCGGGGGCCACGTTCCGCGTGCAGGGGATCGCGCCCGACGGCGCGATGAGCCTGGCCGTTGACGGGCGCCCCGTCGCGCTCGGGGCGCACCTGGCCGACAACCTCTGGGTCGAGCCGCGGTCCTAACCGGCGCCTACGGCAACGCCCCGACGTCCTGTAGCAGCTCGAGCGTGCCCTGCAGATTCTCCAGCGCGCCGAGGTCGATGTCGGGTGGATCGAGCTCCTCCAGTGGCGTCAGTCCCGCCTCGACCGGGACACCCTCGACGAGGGGGTACTCGTGTGTCTGCTCCGCGAAATAGGACTGGGCCTCTTCGGAGAGCAGGAACTCCACGAACCGCTCGGCCGGGCCGACCCCGTCGGACGCGTTCAGGATCGCGACGCCGGCCACGTTGACCAACGCCCCGGCGTCGCCCCCGCCGAGGAAGGCGTTTTCCACCGGATAGTCGGGGCCCTCCTCGTCCCGCTTCACGAACAGGTAGTAGTGGTTGATGAACGCGACGTCCACCTCGCCGGCCGCGATCCCCTCGAGCGCCGGCGTGTTGCTGTCGTAGACGACGGGATCGTTCGCGAGGATGCCTTCGAGCCACTCCCGCGCGGCGTCTTCGCCCTCGAGCAGGCGGAGCGCCGTGACGAACGCCTGGAAGGACCCGTTGGTGGGCGCCCATCCGATCCGCCCGGACCACGCCGGATCCGTGAAGCCGAAGATCGAGTCGGGCAGCTCGGCGGGGTCAACACGCTCGGTGGAGTAGGCGACGACCCGCGCCCGTCCGGAGATGCCCACCCACGTCCCCGCGGGGGAACGGAAGCGGGCAGGGACCGCCTCGAGGACCTCGCCGGGAAGCTCGCGCAGCATCCCGGCTGCGTCCAGGGCGCCGAGCGCGCCGGCGTCCTGGGCGAAGAAGACATCGGCCGGCGTTCCCTCGCCCTCCTCAAGGATGGTCGAGGCCATCTCGGCCGTGTCGCCGTACCGAACCTGTACCTGGATGCCGGTTTCTTCCTGGAATTGGTCGAAGAGCGGCTGGACGAGGGATTCCTCCCGGCCCGTGTAGACCGTGAGCTCTCCGTCCTCGCCGCCACAGGCCGGCACGGCGGCGAGGACGAACATGACAGCGAGCGTGGGACGTAGCATGGGCGCGAAATCCTATGGCGGAGGTAGGATTCGCGTCAAGAAGCCCTGACAGAGTTCGTCAGGACCCCCGAACAGGCGGGTCCGCGCCGGCGTCGGAGGGGCGGGGGATTGAACACGAACACTGAGGAGCGGGCTCGACGCGAGGCCGGGATGCCGGCCCGAGGGGCGCGTCATCCCCCGCCTACGGCTACGGCCAGCCTGGCGGCGCTCGTTGGCGCCGCGGCGCTCCTGCCGGCCGGGTACCTCGTGATCCGGGCGACCGAGGCCACCGGGCAGACGTGGGACGTCATCCTCCGCTCCTCGACCGCCTGGCTGTTCGCCCGCAGCTTGGGGCTCGCGGCGGCGGTCACGGCCGCCTGCATCCTGATCGGCGTACCGCTCGCCTGGCTCACGACCCGGACCGATCTGCCCGGCCGCCGCGCCTGGGCGACGTTGTTCGCGCTGCCGTTGGCGTTCCCGAGCTACGTGTTCGCGCTGGCTCTCACCGGATCGTTCGGCGACCGAGGAATGCTGGTGGCGGTGCTCGGAACGTTCGGGGTCGAGGGCCTGCCGTCGATCTCCGGCTTCTTCGGCGCGTTCTTCGCCTTGACCCTGCTCTGCTTCCCGTATGTCTACCTGGTCACCGCGGCCGGGATCCGCGGGCTCGATCCGTCCGTCGAGGAGGTGAGCCGCACCCTGGGGCGCGGCCGGTGGCGGACCTTCCTGGGCGTGACGCTGCCGTTGCTCCGCCCCTCCATCGCGGCCGGCGGGCTCCTGGTCGCGCTGTACTGCCTCCATGACTTCGGCGCGGTCTCGCTCATGCGGTTCCAGACCTTCACCCAGGCGATCTTCCTCCAGTACCGCGCGGCCTTCGACCGGACGCCGGCGGCCATCCTGTCGCTCGCACTCATCCTCCTCGCGGTGCTGATCCTCGCGGTCGAGCAGCGGGCCCGCGGGCGCGCCCGGTACCACCGCACGGCCGCCGGAGCCGGCCGGCCGGCCACGACGATCGCGCTGGGGCGATGGCGATGGCCGGCCGTGGTGGCGTCGGGCGTCGTCGTGGTCGGGTCGCTGCTGATGCCCGTCGCCGTGCTTGGGTTCTGGCTCGGCCGCGGCGTCCGAGCCGGCGTTCCCTTCGACCTGACGTGGTCGGCGGCCGCCGGCGCGATCGGGCTCGGTGCCAGTGGCTCTGCGCTCACGCTGCTGGCGGCCGTCCCCGTCGCCGTGCTCGCCGCCCGCCATCCCGGGCGGGTGTCCTCCACCATCGAACGCGCCGCCCACGTCGGATATGCCTTGCCCGGCCTGGTGGTGGGCCTCGCGTTCGTGTTCCTCGCGGTACGGACCGCCCCGCCCCTGTACCAGACGATCCCGCTGGTTCTCCTGGCATACCTCGTCTTGTTCCTGCCGCAGGCCAGCCAGCCGCTGAAGAACGCCATCCAGCAGGTCAATCCGAGGTTGGAAGAGGCCGCCCGGACCCTGGGGCGAACCCGCCTCCAGGCCTTCCGCGAGGTCGTGGTGCCCCAGGTTGCGGGGCCGGCGCTCGCCGGGGCCGCGCTGGTCTTCCTGACGGTGATGAAGGAGCTCCCGGCCACGTTGCTGCTGCGACCGACGGGGTTCGAGACGCTGGCCACGCGGGTCTGGTCCTGGACCTCGGCGGGGCGGCTGTCGCAGGCCGCCGCGCCGGCCCTGCTCCTCGTCGCGCTGTGTGCCGTGCCCCTGTACCTTCTGGCACGGAGGGTCCAGCCCGAGGACGTGCGAGCCGAATGACGCAGACGATGACCCACGACACCGTCACGGCCGACCGAAACGGTTCCGCCCTGCGCTGCGTCGACCTGCGCAAGCGGTTCGGCGCGACGGTGGCCGTCGACGGGCTCGATCTGACCGTCCCCCGCGGGGAGCTCCTGGCGCTGCTCGGCCCCAGCGGGTGCGGGAAGACGACCACCCTCCGCATGATCGCCGGGCTCGAACGGCCCGACACCGGCGACATCTGGATCCACGGCCGCCACGTGGACGGCGCCGGCTCGGTTCCCCCGGAGCGGCGCCGCGTCGGGTTCGTCTTCCAGGACCTCGCACTCTTCCCCCATCTGGACGTGTGGGGGAACATCGCCTTCGGGCTGGGAGGCGCCCCGGCCGAGCGGGTCGAGGAGATGATCACCCTGGCTCGCCTCCAAGGGCTCGAACGGCGGATGCCCCACGAGCTCTCGGGCGGCCAGCAGCAGCGCGTGGCGCTGGCCCGATGTCTCGTCCCGGGGCCGGACCTCGTGCTGCTCGACGAACCCTTCTCGAACCTGGACCGCATGTTGCGCGCCGCGGTCCGGGCGGAGGTCCGCGAGCTCCTCCGAGCGGCCGGGGTCACGTCGGTCTTCGTCACCCACGACAACGAGGAGGCGCTCTCGATCGCCGATCACGTGGCGGTCATGCTCGACGGACGGATCCGCCAGGTGGGGACGCCGTCGTCGGTCTACGCGCACCCGGTGGACGGAGAGGTGGCCGAGTTGGTCGGGGAGATGAACCTGCTCCCCGGGTCGGTTCGGGACCGTCGCGCCTCGACCGCGTTCGCGGAGGTGGCAGCGAGCCTGCCCGACGGACCGTGCTACGTCCTGATCCGCCCGGAGGACATCGGCATCGATCCCGACCCCGCCGGGCCCGCCGTCGTGGTGGACGTGGAGTATTACGGGCACGACGAGCTCATCCGTTGCTCGATCGGCCCGTCCGAGCAGGAGGTCATGGTCCGCGTGGTGGGCACCGGACCACGGCTCGTCCCGGGCGATCGCGTCCGGCTCCGTCTGGTGGGCGCGGCTCGAGCGCTGCCCGCCTGACGACTCGGTTCCTACTTCCCGATCAGGCTCATGGCCTCGTGCCGGGTTCGCGCGTCGTTGCGGAACAACCCGCGGACGGCCGAGGTGACGGTCTTCGACCCGGGCTTCTTGATGCCGCGCATCGTCATGCACAGGTGCTCGGCCTCGATCACGACGAAGACGCCGCGCGGCTCGAGCGCGTCGTCGATGGCGTCGGCGATCTGGGTGGTCAGGCGCTCCTGCACCTGGAGGCGTTTGGCGCAGATGTCCACGACCCGCGCGACCTTGGACAGACCCGTGATGCGGCCATCCTTGTTCGGGATGTAGGCGACGTGCGCCGTGCCGTTGAACGGCAGGAGGTGATGCTCGCACAGGCTCTGGAGCGGGATGTCCTTCACCATGATCATCTCGTCGTGATCCGCGCCCTTCACGACGGTGATGACCTCGGAGGGATCGCGGCCGATGCCGGCGAACACCTCTTCGTACATGTCCGCCACCCGGCGCGGCGTGTCGACGACCCCCTCACGGTCGGGGTCGTCGCCAATGCCGTCGATGATCAGCCGGACGGCCCGCTCGATCTTGTCTCGGTCCATGGCTCTCAGCTTCCCACGAGATCGTCGAGCGTCTCGGGCAGCTTGGCAAGGTCGGGGAGCTCGACCGCGGTCGCGACCTCCGTGCTCTCGCGCAGGCGGTTGATCCACACGGCACGTAACCCGAGCTCGGCGGCCGGTCGCAGGTCGTGGTACACCGAGGCGCCCACGTGCACGTGGCGGGCTCGGTCGGCGCCGCTCTGGGCGAAGAACCGTTCCCAGTGCCCGTGGGCGGGCTTGTAGGAGCCGGCCTCGGCCGCGGTGATCCGCAGGTCGACCGGGACCCCGATCATCCCGAGCGACGCGTCGAGCAGGTCGGGATCGGTGTTGGACAAGATGGCGATCCGCCAGCCGCGTTCGCGGATCTCGGTCAGGGCGCGGGGGACCTCCGGGAACGGCGGCCACGAGGGCAAGGACTCGGCGAGCGCGGCCCGGTCGTCCTCCGCCAGCGCCAGCCCTTCTCGGTGCGCCACCTTCTCCAGCGTCTCGGTCAGCACCTGTCGGTACGGCACCGCCCGCCCCCGCTGCACCTCCGGCTCCAGGTCGTGGTAGGCGGTGAGCAGGAGCTCGGCGTCGTGCTCCGGCCAGAGCTCGATGAGCGTGTCCCGGATCCCGCCCATCCAGTCGATGAGGGTTCCGTAGCAGTCGAACGTTGCCCAGCGGGCGGCGTCAGCCAACGGATTTGGGCGGGATCGTGCCGGGCGCCTGCGGCTTGCCGCCGCTGGTTCGAATGGCTCGGCGCGAAACGGCCAGGCCCGCCCCGCGGACCGTCAGGTCGCGCTGGGGCCGCTTCGGCACGTCGGCCAGGAACGCCTCGACCTCGTCGCGTTCGAGCGTCTCGCGTTCGATCAGGAGCGCGGCGAGCTCATCCAGCTTCCGGCGGTTCGCCTGAAGGATCTCGAGCGCCTCGTCGTGGGCGTCGTCGATCAACGTCCGGACCTCGTTGTCGATCTCGAACGCCACCTGATCCGAGTAGTCGGGCTGCGACTGGAAGTCCCGGCCGAGGAACACCTCGTGTTGCTTCTGCCCCAGCGTGAGCGGGCCGATCCGGTCACTCATGCCGTATTCGGTGACCATCTGCCGGGCCACCTTCGTGGCGCGCTCGATGTCGTTCGAGGCACCGGTGGTGATGTCGCCCACGATGAGCTCCTCGGCCACGCGACCGCCCAGCAACATGGCGAGCTCGTCGGCGAGCTCCTCGCGCGTCATCAGGAACTTGTCCTCGTCGGGCAAGGTCAACGTGTAGCCGAGGGCCCGGCCGCGCGAGACCACCGAGATCTTGTGGACGGGGTCGGTGTTCGGCAGGATGTGCGCCACCAGGGCGTGGCCGCCCTCGTGGTAGGCGATCACCCGCTTCTCGCGCTCGCTCATCACGCGGCTCTTGCGCTCGGGGCCGGCCAGGACCCGGTCGATGGCCTCCTCCACCTCCTTCATCGAGATGGCCTTCTTGCCCCAGCGGGCCGAAAGGAGGGCGGCCTCGTTGATCACGTTCGACAGATCGGCGCCGGTGAAGCCGGGCGTACGTTTGGCCACGATGTCGAGCCGGACGCCGTCTTCGAACGGCTTCCCGCGGGCGTGGACCTTCAGGATGGCCTTGCGGCCCTCCAGGTCGGGACGGTCGATCGTCACGTGCCGGTCGAACCGGCCCGGGCGAAGGAGCGCGGGGTCGAGGATGTCCGGCCGGTTCGTGGCCGCCATCAGGATCACGGCGGTCCGCTGGTCGAACCCGTCCATCTCGACCAGGAGCTGGTTGAGCGTCTGCTCGCGTTCGTCGTGGCCGCCGCCGAGCCCGGCCCCACGGTGGCGACCGACGGCGTCGATCTCGTCGATGAACACGATGGCGGGTGCGCTCTGTTTGGCCTGCTCGAACAGGTCGCGGACCCGAGCGGCGCCCACGCCGACGAACATCTCGACGAAGTCCGACCCGCTGATCGAGTAGAACGGCACACCGGCCTCGCCGGCCACGGCCCGGGCGAGCAACGTCTTGCCGGTCCCCGGCGGTCCGAACAGGAGCACGCCCTTGGGGATCTTCGCCCCCATCGCCTGGAATTTGGCCGGGTTCGAGAGGTACTCCTTGACCTCCTGGAGCTCCTCGATGGCCTCCTCGACGCCGGCAACGTCCGCGAACGTCGTCTTCGGCTGGTCCTTGCTCACCACCTTGGCCCGAGACTTGCCGAACTGCATGACCCGGCCGCCTCCGCCCTGCGACTGGTTCATGATGAAGATGAACGCCCCGACGATCAGGATCACCGGGATGAGCTGGAACAGGAACCCGAGCAACGCCGAGCCCTTCTGCGGGTCGGCCGAGACGGGCACGCCGTTCTCCCGGAGAAAGGCGGTCAGGGGTTCCTCGGTCCCGGTGACGTACGCCACCTCGTAGGGCTGGCCCGAGGACAGCTCACCCTCGATCGTCCCGTTGCCGAGCTTGAACTCGGCCGTGCTGACGCTGCCGGCCTCGACGGCCTGCTCGAACTCGCTGAACGTCAGCTCTCGCCCCTGCTGCTGCTGGTTCGAGATCATCAGGAACAGCCAGATGCCCACCAGGACGATCAGGACGTAGATCGCCGGGCCCCGAAGGAGCCTCCGGTAGGGCGAGACGGGATCGGCAGCCAGGGGTCGCGCTCCTTTCCACCACGTGAGCTGCGGAGATGCTTCAGGGCCCGCACGTCGTCTCGACGCGCCGAGCCCTGCCCGATGGTAGCAGCCGGGTGCGGATCTGCCGAGGGCACCCCGGCGGCCTCAGCCCCCGTACGCCTCGGGCTTCAAGGTGGCGATGTAGGGCAGGTTGCGGAACTTCTCGGCGAAGTCCAGTCCGTAGCCGACCACGAAGTCGGGTGGGATCTCGAAGCCGACGTACCGCACGTCCAGGTGCACCCGCTGGATCCCGGTCTTCTTCAGCAGCGCGCAGACCTCCAGGCTGGCGGGGCGCCGCCCCCGGAGGTTCTTCATCAGGTAGTTGAGCGTGAGCCCCGAGTCCACGATGTCCTCGACGATCAGGACGTCCCGGCCCTCGATGTCGTGGTCGAGGTCCTTCAGGATCCGCACGACGCCCGAGGTCTTGGTGGCCGCCCCGTACGACGCCACCGCCATGAAGTCCGTCTCAAGGGGAAGCCGGATGTGCCGCGACAGGTCCGCGATCGTCACGAACGCGCCCTTCAACACGGCGATCAGCAGGAGGTCCTTCCCCGCGTAGTCCTGCGTGATCTTCGCCCCGAGCTCTCGAAGCTTGGTGTGGATCTCCGCCTCGGTGATCAGCACCCGCTCGATGTCGCGCTCGTACGCCTCTGCATGCGGTGCGACCTCGGAAACGGTGACGACGGGTTCCACGTCGGACAGTGCGACCCGGCCTTCCATCTCGCCCCCCTTCACACCCGGCTCTCGGGGGAAGTGCGAGAGACGGAAACATACCCCCGCTCCCGCCGAGCCTTCAATCCGTGGGCGAGATCGCGGCGGCGGCCGGGCCGCCCGGCGGCCAGGTCGAGGACGGCGTCGACGGACTTCTTCGACCACGGCGCCACGTCGTCCAGCGACAGGACCCGGTACAGGGCCAGCCGGACCACCCGGCTCGCGAGCGGCCGTGGCAGGGACGCGAGCTCATTCGCATCGAACCGGGTCTCGCCCTCCTCCTCCGTCACGATCCGGTGCATCGCTTCGACGCCGGCGGCGTAGAGCTCCAGGCGGTCCGCGCGCAGCAGGTCGGCCGATCGGGCGATGGGGGCACGGATGTTGCGACCCGTGGCGCGTTCGATGGCCGGGATCACCTCGTGCCGGATAACGTTCCGCAGGTGCCGGGGGTCGAGGTTGGTGGGGTCCCGCCGTGGGCGCAGGTGGAGCGCCCGGCAGAAGGCCTCGACCTCGGAACGTTCGACCTCGATGAGGGGCTGGACGACACCGCTCTTGCGCGTCCCGGGCCACAGGCCGGAGATGCCCTCCAGCCCGCTGCCGCGGAACAGGTTCAACAGGACGGTCTCGACCTGGTCGTCGAGGGTGTGGCCCTCGGCCATCACCGAGGCGCCGGCGCTCGTGCGGACGACGTGGGCGCCAGTCCCGCGCCGCACGACTGCCCAGGCCTCGACCGACTCCCCCTTGCCCGGAGCGTCCTCGGCCACCCGGAGGTGGTACGGGAGCTTCAGGCGCTCGGCCACCCGCTCGACGTAAACCGCGTCGGTCGACGAATCCGGGCGCAGCCGGTGGTCGAAGTGGAAGACCTCGAGGCGGATCCGGAACAATCGCCTCAGGTGCCAGAGCGAATAGAGGAGACACATGGAGTCGGGCCCTCCCGAGACACAGGCCAGGACCGTGTCCCCCGGCTCGAACATCCCGTGGGCCCGCGCCGTCTTCGCCACCCGCTCGAGCACTCGGGCGACGGCCGGCGGGCGGGTCATGGGCTCCCTGGGACCCTCCCCACCCAGCGGGCCGGCTCGGCGATCTCCTGGAGCGTCGGCAGATGCTCCTCCCGCTCCCAGATGCGGTTGAGCCCCCCCATGCCCGCCTCGCGGACGACGGCCCGCACGAACCGCTCCCCGATGTCGTATTGGGCGATCTTGGTCTCGAACCCGATCGCCCGCTGGAACCCCCGCTCGACCCCGCCGGTCCGCCGCCGCTCGCGGAGGGCCCGGCGCATCCCGGGGAGGTCCTGGACGCGACCCGTGGCCACCCCGTTCATCACGAACGAGGCGTGGCCTTCGAGCAGCGCCATCATGGCCTGCATCTTCGCGAACAGGGCCCGCTGTTCGTCGTTCATCAACAGCAACATCCCCTGTGGCCCTCGCCAGTCCGCCCCGGCGCGGATCTCCTCGGCGGCGCGCCGGAGCTGCGCCATCAGCTCGCGGGACTCGACCTGCACGGTGTCGAGATAGGCGTCGATGTGGCGCTTCAGGTAGGGCTTCAGCCAGGGGGTCGAGCCGAACTGCACCCGGTGGGTCACCTCGTGGATCGCGATCCACAGGCGGAAGTCGCGCCGGTCCAAGCCGAAGCGCGCCTCGGCCTCCAGGACGTTGGGGCCGACGAAGTAGAGCAGGCCGTCGTCGTCGGGGGGCAGGAACACGTCGTACTGGCCGAGGACCTTTCGGCTGACGTAGCCGAGGAGGATCCCGATCTCCGCGCCGAGCGCCTTTCGGCGGAGCTCCGACCGGCGGGCGCCGGGCGGGACGAGCTTCGCGGCCAGGGGTTCGAGCAGCCGTTGGAGCCCGGTCAGGTTCGCCGAGATCCACTCCCCCCGGGACATCACCCAGGGACGAGACCGGAATCCTGCGGCTCGGAGGCCGGTGAACTCGGCGACGGCCTCGTCGGCTTCGGCCACGAGCGCGCCGAGGTCCTCGCGCAGGCGGGCGCGCTCGACGGCCACGGCGCGGGTGCCCGTGCCGGCGACCCGGCGACCGGTCTCGGCCGCCGTGGCCCAGTCCACGAGCACGGCGGCGCGGGAACCCATTGACCAGTCGATGATGGTGGCCTCCATCGGCTGCGGGCGTCTAGCCCGCGGCCTTCTTCCGTGCTGCGATCATGGCCGCGCGACGCGCCTGCCCTTCGGCGACGCGGCGGTCGGTTCCCTTCTCGAGGAGCTCCGCGAGGGTCTTGTCGAACGTCTTCTGATCGAGCGAGACCTCGGCGTGCGCGGCGGGAGCCGGCGCGGGGGCCTCGGCGGCGGGGGCGGGCTCGGGGGCCTCGGCCGGAGCGGGCGCTGGAGCCTGTGCGGGCCCGGAGGCGGGCGCTGGGGCCTGGGCGGGCGCGGGGGCCTGGGCGGGGGCGGGGGCTTGGGCGGCTGCGGGCGTCGCGACGGGAGCGGGTGCCGGTGCCGCAGCCGCCACGACGGGCGGTTGCCCCACGATCGGCCCTCCGATCACGTTCACGGGGCGGCGTACGTCTTTGCCCGGCTGCACTCGCGGCGCGCGGATGCGCCCGCCGCCCTCGTCGGTCTGGAACCGCGGCGCGAACCGCAGGTACCCGAACACCACGAGGAGCGTGATGATCCCGCCGACGACGGCCAGCAGGACGGCCGTGGTGTACACCCAGCCGCCCGTATTGAGCTCGGGAGTGACGGTAGGGTCGACGATGACCTGGGCGATGACCTGGGCGAGCACGGCGGCGATTCTAACAACGGGTAGGTTGGAGCCGGAGAGGGGATTCGAACCCCTGACCTACCACTTACGAGGCGGTTGCTCTGCCACTGAGCTACTCCGGCGGTGCAACCGAGTCTAACGAACGGTGGTGCTGGCACCACGACCACGCGGTGGGGAACAGGCTCGTCGGCCGGGCTTGGATCGGCGATGATGCGAAGCCGATGAGTGCCGTGGAGCTGGGGCCGGTCCGGCGCGTCATGGTCGGGACCGACGGATCCGACACCGCCGAGCGCGCGGTGGCCTGGGCCGCGTCGTTCTCGGGCCGGTTCGGGGCGGACCTGTATCTCGTGCAGGTGATCGTGCCCGACAGCCCGGCCGGGACCGAATACGGGGCGGCCGAACGCACCCGGGCCCGGGCGGCGCAGGATCAGCTCCGGGGGCAGGTCCAGCGGATCGCCGGCGAACGCGGCCACGCCGTGGTCACGGTGGACGACGATCCCGCGATGGCGATCGTTCGCGCCGCCGAGCAGGAAGCCGTCGACGTCCTGGTGGTCGGCAACGCCGGGATGGCCGGACGCAAGGAGTTCCTGCTCGGGAACGTGCCGAACCGCATCAGCCACAGCGCTCGCTGCACCGTGATCATCGTCAACACGCTCTCGCCGGACGGTCGCGTCGAGTCACGCCCGGCGCCGCACGTCGTTCGCGCCGCGCAACCCGAGTCCACCGAGCCACGTCTCGTGGCCCGAGGCACCCGCATCGGCGCCGTGATGGCCAAACACGGTCTGAAGGAGCTCTTCGGCCGTCCCGACGCCGACGGCCTGGCCGGACGAGCCCGGCAGGCCAAACGCCTTCGAGAGGCGCTCGAGGAGCTCGGGCCGACGTTCTGCAAGCTCGGCCAGGTCCTGTCCACCCGTCCGGACCTGCTCCCGCCGGAATTCATCGAGGAGCTTTCGCACCTCCAGGACAACGTGCCGCCGATGTCCGAGGAGGAGGTCGTGCACGTGATGGAGCAGGAACTCGGGGTCCCCTGGGAGGACGTGTTCGAGACCATCGAGCCCCTGCCGCTCGCCGCCGGGACGATCGCCCAGGTGCATCGGGCGACGCTGGCTTCTGGCGACCGGGTCGTGATCAAGGTCCAGCGCCCCACGGCCCGCGGGGAGATCGAGCAGGACCTCGCGTTGTTCGAGGTGTTCGCGGAGAAGGTCGGAGAACGGGAGGGGCTCCGGCAGGTGATCGACATCGAGGCCGTGTTCGAGCACCTGTCCAGCTCTCTGCACCGCGAGCTCGACTTCCGACAAGAGGCCACGAACATCACCCGGATGCGCTCGACGCTCACCCGGTATTCGCGGCTGGACGTACCCGGCGTGTACGAGGCGCTCTCGACCTCGCGCCTGCTGGTGATGGAGGAGATCCAGGGGATCCCGATCTCAAAGGCGCCTGAGGGGAAGGAGCGCCGGGAGGCCGCGCGCCAGCTCATCGAGAGCTACTACAAGCAGGTCCTGTCCGACGGCTTCTTCCACGCCGACCCGCACCCGGGCAACCTGATGTGGTGGAAGGACAAGATCTACTTCCTCGACTTCGGGATGATCGGCGAGATCGGCCCCGAGCTCCGCGAGCACCTGATGTTGATCCTGCTCGCGTTCTGGCAGCAGGACGAGGGGTTCCTGACCGACGTCACGTTGATGCTGACGGGGGCCATCGACCGGAGCGACCTGGACCCGACGGCGTTCCAGGAGGAGATCGGGGCGTTGCTGGCGAAGTACCGCACGGTGTCGCTGGCCGAGATCCAGCTCGGCCCAATGCTCCAGGAGATGAGCGAGATCGGGCTCCGCCACCAGGTGCCGCTGCCCGCCTCGTTGACGCTCACGGGGAAGGCGCTGGCCCAGGTGCAGATGGCCACCGCGGAGCTCGATCCCGAGCTCGACCCGTTCGAGGTCGCGGGGAAGTACCTGATGCGCGAGGTGCTGCGCGGCATGGGGGCTCGCCTGGACCCGAAGACGCTCTTCTACCAGTCGCAGAAGGTGAAGGTGCGCCTGCTCCGGGTGGTCGAGGCGGTCGAGCGGCTGATCGGCGCGCGGCCGGGCCGCAAGCTCGAGGTCAACTTCCGCGCGGCGAGCCTGGAGGACACGGTCCGCCGAGCCGGCCGACGCCTCGCGCTCGGCCTGATCGCGGGCGCAGCCGTTCTCGCCTCCGGCCTCACCGCCCTTTCCGAACGGGTTCCTGCCTGGGTGCCGGTGACCTTCGGGGTGGCCGGGGCTTTGCTGACGTTGGGCCTGCTGGTGGACCTGATCCGGCGTCAGACCTGACCGCTCACGTCCGACCCGCTGCTGGTGGCGAGCGGCTCACCGAGCTCCGCCGGCCGCGGCTTGACGCGTCCGCGTCGGATCGAACGCAACACGGCCTTCTCCACCACGAAGGCCATCACGGCGAACACGAGCCCGACCAGCCAGCGCTCGAACCGCCGGAAGGCGCTTCGAGGACGAGCGGACGCCGTCATGCCGCGACCCGCTCCGTCGACCGGGCCGGGACCCGATCGGCCGCGACGACGGCGACCCCCCACCCGAGTGTGAGCCAGGCCCATAACGGATCGAACGCCCCGGCGTGGTCGGAGAGCGCCAGCGAGCCGACGGCGACGACCGCGGCCGAGAGCCCGACCAGCCACGCGCCCACCCTTCGGCCCGTCCTCCGCAGCGACGCGGCGGCGGCGCACAGCGGCAGCGCGAACGCGAGCGCGGCCATCCCGCTGTAGTGATGCAACTCCCAGTGTTCGTCCCCGGCCACGCCGGTGCGTTGGAGCTCGGACTGGGTGAGGAAGAGGGCAATGGCGGGGACGAGCGCGAGGACCACCAGCACGGCCGTCGGCCAGTGCGCGCCGTCCGGCCGCAGGAGGGTCGAACGCGACGGGTGCAGCCACCACAAGACCGCGATGGAGATCGGGGCGGTGAACCAGAATCCGGAGACGAAGTCCGCCGAGACGAGCCCGGCGACGGCCCCGGCCACCCCGGAGGCAACGGCGACCAGGAACGCCGAGGCGT
>DASUTU010000124.1:0-2988 GCA_036374435.1 Actinomycetota bacterium
GCGCGACGCTCCCGGACGCCCGAGGTCGGTTCGGTCCGTACGGAGGCCGGTACGTCCCCGAGGTGTTGATCCCGGCCCTGGACGAGCTCGCGGCGGCCTGGGAGGAGTTGCGCGAGGAACCCGGGTTCCGAGGAGAGCTCGACGGGCTCCTTCGCGACTTCGTGGGCCGACCGTCTCCGCTGACCTTCGCGACGCGGCTGTCCGAAGAGCTGGGGTATCGGATCTGGCTCAAACGCGAGGACCTGAACCACACCGGGGCCCACAAGATCAACAACACGCTCGGGCAGGTGCTCCTGGCCCGCCGGCTGGGCAAGTCGCGGATCATCGCCGAGACCGGGGCCGGCATGCACGGGGTGGCCACGGCGACGGCCTGCGCCCTGTTCGGGCTGCCCTGCGTCGTGTACATGGGGGAGGAAGACACGGTCCGCCAGGCGCCGAACGTGGCCAGGATGCAGCTCCTCGGGGCCGAGGTCGTGCCGGTCTCCTCCGGCAGCCGGACGTTGAAAGACGCCATGAACGAGGCCCTGCGGGACTGGGCTTCAACCGTGCGGACCACCCACTACGTGATCGGTTCAGTGGCCGGGCCGCACCCGTTCCCGGTCCTGGTGCGGGAGCTCCAGCGCGTGATCGGGGACGAGGCGCGCGCCCAGATCCTCGAGCGCGAGGGCCGGCTGCCGGACGTGGTGGTGGCGTGTGTCGGGGGCGGCAGCAACGCGATGGGGATCTTCGCGCCGTTCGTGGGGGAGCCGGGAGTCCGGCTGGTCGGGGTGGAGGCCGGGGGCCGCGGCGACGCCCTCGGCGAGCATTGCCGCTCGCTCACGCTGGGCGAACCGGGCGTGTTGCACGGCTCGCTTTCGTACCTGCTCCAGGACGGCGACGGGCAGGTGGTGCCCACCCACTCGATCTCGGCGGGCCTGGACTATCCGGGCGTCGGGCCCGAGCACTCGTACCTACGGGACGCCGGACTGGCCGACTACGTCTCGGCCACCGACGCCGAGGCCCTCGAGGGGTTCTCGGCGCTGGCGCGGCTCGAGGGCATCCTGCCGGCGCTCGAGCCGGCCCACGCGATCGGGTGGCTCTTGTCGAGGCCACTCCCGGAGGGCGCGCTCGTCGTGGTGAACGTCTCCGGACGCGGGGACAAGGACCTCGACACCGTTCGATCCGCCCTGGGCCTCTGATGGCCGACCTGGAGGGCGCGCTGCGGGCCCGGCTCGACGACGGCGGCCGGGGGTTCGTCCCGTACGTGACCGGCGGCCTGGCCGGGGTGGACGCCGACCTGTTGCGCGGGCTGGCCGGCGCCGGGGCCGACGCCATCGAGGTGGGGATCCCGTTCTCCGACCCGGTGATGGACGGCGGGGTGATCCAGGAAGCGTCGCGCCGCTCGCTCGAGGCGGGGACGAAGGTCGAGGACGTCCTCGCGCTGGTGGCCGAGGCGGACGTGGACGTCCCGGTGGCCGTGATGACCTACGTCAACCCCGTGTTCCGGCGGGGAGCCGAGCAGTTCCTTCGCGACGCCGCCGCCGCCGGCGTGGCCGGGGTGATCGTGCCGGACCTGCCGGCCGACGAGGCCGACGGATTGGTCGAGGCTTGCCGGGAGGCGGGCCTGGCGCCCGTGCTCCTCGCGGCCCCGGGCGCGCCGCCGGAGCGGCTGACGGCGATCGCCTCCCGCTCGGGGGGGTTCGTGTACTGCGTCGCCACGTACGGGGTGACCGGCGAGCGAGATGCGCTCTCGGGGACCGCCGCGGACCTGGTGGGGGCCCTCCGGCCGCTCACCGATCTCCCGCTGCTCGTGGGGGTCGGCATCACCACGCCGGCCCAGGCCGCGGAGGCCTGCCGCTTCGCCGACGGGGTGATCGTGGGCAGCGCCCTGGTCCGGCACCTGCTCGAGGGCCGGGCCGAGGAGGCCCTCACGCTGGCGCGGTCCTTCCGGGCCTCGATCCCGCGCTGAGGCCCGGCCCGCCCGCCGTCGGGACCATCTCGACGGTCGCCCCCTTGCGTACTGACTGGTCGGGGTCGGATGATTTCCGGACCCGGATGTGGTAGCTATTGGCGCCCTTGAACGGCGGGTCGGGCCGTGGGACCCGGCCGCCAGCGATGGGAGAAGTGGTCAAGGGACCGAAGGGGGGACGGATGAGGAAGCGCAAGCTCTTCTCGTTGCTCGCCCTGATCGCCGCGTTGAGCCTGGTGGCGGCGGCGTGCGGTGGCGACGACGACGACGACGGGGGGGTGGCCACCGGCGAGACCCCGGCGGCGACCGACGGCGGCGGGGAGGACCCCTGTGCCGCGGACGAGTTCGGGTGCGCCGAGGTGGCGGCGGGCGACCCGATCCGGCTCGGCTCGTTGCTCGCTATCTCGGGTGACGTGGCGTTCCTCGGCACGGACAGCAACAACGGCATCATCCTGGCGATCGACAACCTCGACGGCTCGCTGGACGCGACCCCCGGACAGCTGCTCGAGCACGACATCGACCTCCAGCAGGAGGACGACGGATGCTCGGCCGAAGGCGGTGCCGCAGGGGCGCAAGCGCTCATCGGTGACCCGACCATCGTGGCGGTGATCGGGACGAGCTGCTCGAGCGCGGCACTCGGCGTGGCCGACGAGGTCACCTCCGAGGTCGGCATGTTGCTGTTCTCCCCGTCGAACACGAACCCGGCGCTGACGGGAGAGGGCACGCACCAGGCCTTCTACGCACGGACCGCGCACAACGACCGGATCCAGGGCGCGATCGCCGCGGAGTTCGTGTTCAACGAGCTCGGGATCGACACCGCCGCGACGATCAACGACGAGAGCCCGTACGCGGACGGTCTGGCGGCGGCGTTCCGGACCAACTTCGAGGCGCTCGGCGGCACGATCACCGCGCAGGAGCAGGTCAACAGCGGCGACACGGACCTCGGGCCGGTGCTTCGAGGCATCGCCGAGGGCAACCCCGGCGTGGTCTACGGGCCGAACTTCAACCCGGTGTGCGCGCTCACCTACAGCCAGGGCGCG
>DASUTU010000125.1:0-10376 GCA_036374435.1 Actinomycetota bacterium
ACGTTCACGGCGTGAGGTCGTCGGGAGCCGACCGCTCGCCCCGGTCGGCCCGAAAACCGGCCCCTCCCTCGGCGGCCTCCCGGATCCGCTCGAGCGACCCGCGGCCGAGAACGCGCAACCTGGGTGCGGCTGAACGCGGACCCGGCAGGCGTCGACTCAGCTCTCGATGATGTGGCAGACGTTCGCCGTCTCGCAGTCCCGAGGAGAGAGCCGCCGGGCCCTCCGGGCCAGGCGCTCCAGATCGGCCCGGACTCGCTCGAGGGCGGCGATCTGGGCCGACACCTCATGCGAACGCCGGTCGATCAGCTCGGAGACGTGCGCACACGGGACGCTGCCTCCATCCCGGAAGTCCAGCACTCCTCGGACCTCGCCGAGCGACAGTCCGATCGCCTGGGCGGCCCGGATGAACTCCAGCCGGCCGACGGCGGACCCGTCGTAGTCGCGGTAGGAGTTTTCGAGCCGTCTCGGGGCCGGGAGAACGCCCACGGACTCGTAGAACCGAATGGTCTTGGCCGGGACCCCCGACACTCGCGCCAGCTCGCCGATCCGCATTCGAACATGCTAGCGGGTTGACATTCTAGTCGGCTGGAACGTGTACGGTGCGGCGGAACCGAGTGAACACGCGGACGAGAGGAGGTCGCGATGAGCCCCACCCTCGCGGAGCTTGGTTTCGACGAGCTCGCCGATCACCTGGCGGGCTGGTTCGAGCATCTGCTCCCCCATCAGGCGCACCGCCGTCTCCTGGTCTCGGCCCGTCGGGAGCTGTCCAACGGCCGCCCGGCGGACCTCGAGCGGCTGGCCGAGGCTGCGGGGGTGAGCGTGGGCGAAACGCTCGAGTTCCTCCGGGAGGCCGGCGGAGAGTGGGACCCGAGCGGCTCGAAGCTGATCGGCTGGGGGCTGACCGGCACGCCGACCCCGCGCCGGTATCGGACCCGGGGCCACGATCTGTTCACCTGGTGCGCCGTCGACTCGATCCTCTTCCCGGTGATCACGGGTGCGGAGGCGTCGATCGAGTCGCCGTGCGTCACCACCGGCGATCTCATCCAGATCGACGTTACCCCGGCTGGCGTGCAGCGGGTCGAGCCGGCAACCGCGGTCGTCTCGATCGTGACGCCGCCCGTCGAGATCTCCGAGGTCCGTCGCGCCGTGTGCCAGGCGCAGAACTTCTATCGCTCCCATGACGCCGCGGCCACCTGGCAGGCCGAGCACCCCGACTCGCTGCTCCTCCCGGTGGGCGAGGTGTTCGAGCTCTACCGACGGGCGTGGGACAGGGTCTTCGCGGGGCTGGTGCCGGACCGGAGCGGCAGGCTATGAGCGACACGAGCCGATACGACCTTGGGGTGATCGGCGCGGGGAGCGCCGCCTACGCCGCCGCCATCCGAGCGAGGGCGCTCGGGGCGCGGGTCGCGTTGATCGAGCGCGGAACGGTCGGGGGCACCTGCGTCAACGTCGGCTGCATCCCGTCGAAACATCTGCTCGCCGCCTCCGACGCCTACCGGGCAGCCGGCGAGCACCCGTTCCGAGGCGTGGAGACGGGGCAGATGGGCGTCGATCTCTCGGCGCTCATCGCCACGAAGACCGAGGTCGTCGAGGAGATCCGGGAGGAGAAGTACATCGACCTTGCCGAACGCGTCGGCTTCGAGATCATCCGGGGGCACGCGAGCTTCGTCGCGCCGGACCAGCTCGACGTCGACAGCCGCCGCATCCGGGCCCGGCGGATCGTGATCGCGACGGGCTCGACGCCGTGGGCTCCGCCCATCGCCGGCCTCGACGAGGCGGGCTACCTCACCTCCACCGGCGCGATGGAGCTCACCGCGATGCCGGAGTCGCTCGTCGTGATCGGAGGCAACTACATCGGGCTCGAGCTCGGGCAGGTCTTCGCGAACCTGGGATCGAAGGTCACGATCGTGGAGGCCCTCGATCGCATCGCACCACTCGAAGAGCCGGAGATCTCGGAGGGGATGACCCAGATCCTGCAGGACCAAGGGGTGCGGGTCGTCATCTCGGCCAACGTGACGCGAATCGAGACGGGTTCCCCCAAGACCGTCGTGGCCGAGACGAGCGGCGACGTGCTCCGGCTCCCCGGAGAGGAGATCCTCGTGGCCACGGGCCGCAGGCCGGTGCTCGATGGTCTCGAGCTCGAGAACGCGGGCGTCGAGTTGGATGACCGCGGCGCGCTCGTCGTCGACGGAACGCTGCGTACCACGAACCCCATCATCTTCGCCGCCGGCGACGTAACGGGCGCCCCGCAGTTCGTCTACGTCGCGGCCGCCCAGGGGACGCTTGCCGCCGAGAACGCCATCGAGGACGCGGGTCGGCAGATGGACTATACGGCCCTGCCGCGCGTGACGTTCACCGCTCCCAACATCGCCGCGGTCGGCCTCACCGAAGAGCAAGCGGCAGCGGCCGGCTACCCGTGCGAATGCCGCGTCCTGGAGCTCCGGCACGTCCCGCGGGCGCGCGTCAACCTCGACACGAGAGGGTTGGTCAAGATCGTGGCGGAGCGCTCCACCGGCCGCGTGCTCGGCATCCACCTGTTGGCCGAGAACGCCGGCGACGTGATCCTCGCCGGTGTGTACGCGGTGAGGTTCGGTCTCACGGTCGGCGATCTGGCCGACAACTGGGCTCCGTACCTCACGATGTCGGAGGCGGTGAAGCTCGCGGCGCAGGCCTTCGATCGCGACGTGTCGATGCTCTCGTGCTGCGCGGCGTGAGCGTCAGGCCGCGTGTTCGGCCTTCGAGTGGGCGTCGAGCTCCTCCTGCGAACCGAACTCCATGCCGCACGCCTCGCAGATGAATCCTCCGCCACCGGAGGTCTCCTGGTGCTCGTCCCGGACGTGGGTGTCCAACTGGTCCTGCGAATCGAACTCCGCCCCGCACTTCGCACAGGTGAACGCCATGGCGCCGCTCCTCTCCGTCCGTCGTTGAGGTCGCGCCTCGATCCTTCCGCAGCGGTGGGTGGCCGAGGCGCGGAGTGTCCGCAAGCCGACACTCTTGGCCCTTCATATCGACCACTTCGGGTCGACTGGGCGGTCTTCGCTCCGGGTACGCATCCGCGGACAGCCGCTGGACGCAGGAGGCCGCCATGCCGAGGAACGTCGACCGCGAGACCGTCCGTCGCCTGGTCGGGGAGGGCGCGCAGCTCGTCGAGGTGCTGCCGACCTCCGAATACCGGGAGGATCACCTGCCCGGGGCGATCAACCTGCCGCTGGAGCGCCTCGACGACGAGTGGAAGCAGGTGCTCGACCCGGGGCGCCCGGTTGTCGTGTACTGCTGGGACTCGGCCTGAGACCTGAGCCCACGAGCCGCGTGGCGGCTCGAAGCGCTCGGTGTCGCCGAGGTCTACGACTACGTTGAGGGCAAGCTCGACTGGCTGGCGGCCGGCCTGCCGAGCGAAGGCACGAACGCGGACCGGCCGCGCGCCGGCGACGTTGCCGCCCGGGAGGTCCCGACGTGCCGCCCGACCGAACGGGTCTCGGACGTCGCGGCTCGCGTCGCCTCGGCGGAATGGGACCGGTGCGTGGTAATCAACGAGGAGCGGGTGGTGTTCGGCCTTCTCCGCTCCGAGGAGTTGCGGGCCGAAGGTGACGCGACGGTCGAAGAGGTCATGAGGCCGGGTCCGAGCACGTTCCGCCCCCATGTCCCCATCCGGGAGATGGCCGACTTCATGGCGGAACACGACCTGGCGAGCGCCCCGATCACGACGTCGGACGGGAGGCTGGTGGGCCTGCTCACGAGGGGGGATGCAGAGCGGGCGGCGAAGGAGACTCGGAAATGAGCTCGGCCGACGGCGGGATGCCGGATCCAACCGTCCTCGTCTGCACGGGCTGCGGGCGGGGCATCGACCGCTGCGAGCTCTGCGAACGAGCCGAATGCGGAACGGCCTTGTGCTACCGCTGCGTGAACCTGGCTCTCCGGCAGGCCGTCCCCGAGCCGCACGCCCACGGAGGGTGACGTCAGGCGGCGTGCTCTCGGGACGCTCGTCGCCCGGCCACCGACTCCAGGCCGGCTCGGTCCTCGATACGGACGAGCCGGTAGGATGTTCGGACGAGCCCCACTCGCTCGAACTCCCGAAGGGCGCCGTTGACCGCCTGTCGCCGATGATCTTCATGAGCTGGGTCACTCTGCCGATCACGGCCGAGGTCGTGGGCGGCGGCGAGGCCGTCGACGACATGCCGAGCATGGTCGGCTGGGGCACCTTCACCGTCGAGCACGCGTTGTTCGGCTTCGTCCTCGGGACCCTGGGCGGCGGCTCGTCGGGGCGCGATGGCCCGGCCCGCGGCGGACCGCGAGGAACCCCGGCTCGCGGCCTGAGCAACGCCAAACGTGGACAGACAACCTGAGCAACGCCAAACGTGGACAGACAAGAGGATGCCCCTCCGCCGCCGGAGATCGGACGGCGGAGGGGCCGGTTCGCTGAGGGACTCCTCAGGCGAGGCTCACCCGCCTTCGGGTTCATCCTCCTTCGATTCCTCCGGGTGTTGCTCCCGGACGTGTTTGTCCAGCTCTTCCTGAGTGTCGAATTGCGCCCCGCACTTGCCGCATGCCATCGCCATGGTCGCCTCCTGCCGTCGGCCTCTCCCGCTTCAGATCGTTCCCGTACCCAGACCGATGCCCGCCCAACTGTCCGGGCCCGGACAAGGTCCGGCGTGGGGTCCCGTGGCGGGAGGCCCGCCGAGCCACGGTTCCGTGAGCGCCCCGGCGGGAAGAGATCGGGCGCAATGGGCGTTCATGCGACTGGAAAGGGATTCTCCGTGTCGGGAGGTGACGTGCATGGACGCCCTGTTCGTGATCGGACGGATCCTGTTCGGCTTGTTGTTCATCGCCAGCGGGGTCCTGGGCCACCTCGCGTCGTACCAGCAGTCTCGAGGCTACGCCCAGAGCAAGGGAATCCCCGCGGCCGGCCCGGCGGTCCTGGTGAGCGGCGTGGTGATCATCGCGCGGCCTCGGCATCGTGCTCGGACTCTGGGCCGACCTCTCGGCGCTGGGCATCGCGGTGTTCCTGTTCCTCACGGCCTTCTTCATGCACCAATTCTGGCGGGAGACCGACGCCATGGGCCGCCTCAACGAGATGACACAGTTCCAGAAGGACCTGGCGCTCCTCGGCGCCGCGTTGGTCATCTTCGCCGTCAATGCCTACGGCGGTGAGTTCGGGCCGGCGCTCGCGGACCCGCTCTTCGACCTGTAGGCGTCGGGGCCATCGGGGGCTTTCGGGAGCCGGGGATCGTCCGTGACCGAGTCCGACACGCGGTTGGACGGCGCCGAGCGGGATCGGCCCCCGAGTCGCGTCGGCGGATTCGCACCGATCCGCGACTACGCGGCGATCGGCGACGGTCGGACCGTTGCCCTGGTCGCGCGGGACGGATCGATCGACTGGCTGACCAGCCCCGCGGTGGACTCCCCCACGCTCTTCGGCGCGATGCTCGACGCGGACCGATGCGGCTCGTTCGAGCTGGCGCCGGAGGGTGACTTCCTGGTACGCCGTCGGTACGTTCCCGGCACCGGCGTCCTCGAGACCACGTTCCACGTCGAGGGGGGCGCCGTACGGGTAACCGACGCTATGACCGTTCCCGCCGGCGGGCTGCCGCCGTCGCGCGAGCTGGTCCGCAAGGTCGAAGGCCTCGGAGGAACCGTTCCGATCCGGTGGGCGGTGCGTCCTCGGTTCGATTACGGGAGCGCGCGGACGCGCGTCGAGCGGCGCGGCGACGTCCCGATCGCCCGGTCGAGAGCCGACGCGCTTGCCGTTCGCTGCTTCGATGCCGGGGAGCCCGACGTCTCTCCGGGCACGATCTCCGGCCGCTTTCAGGTGCGAGACGGCGAGACGGCGCTCCTCGCGCTGCCGATGGCCCACCAGGAACCCCTGGTGTTCTCGACCCGCGCCGAGATCGAGGACCGGCTCTCGGCCACGATCGAGGCATGGAGGAGCTGGAGCGCCGGCCGCTCGACCACCGGGCCGTGGGCGCAGGCAGTCGAACGAAGCGCCATCACGCTGAAGCTGCTCATCTCCGCGACGTCGGGTGCCCTCGTCGCCGCCCCGACCACGTCGCTGCCGGAGGTGATCGGCGGGGAACGCAACTGGGACTACCGATACTGCTGGATCCGCGACTCCGCGTTCACGCTCGACGCGCTGCTGCAGCTGGGGTGTGCCCAGGAGGCCGATGCATTCTTCTGGTGGCTGATGCAGGCGTCGCAGCGCACGCACCCACGGCTCCAGGTCCTGTACGGGATCGACGGAGGCGCCGAGGCGCGAGAGCGCGAGCTGGAGCTCGCCGGGTACCGCGACTCCCGGCCGGTCAGGGTCGGGAACGGGGCGGTCGACCAGTTGCAGCTCGACATCTACGGTGACGTCCTGGAGACGGCGTGGGAGTACGTACGGGAGGGCCGCCCCATCGACGCCGAGGTCGGGAAACGGCTCGCGGGGGCAGCCGATCACGTCGCGAGGATCTGGCGACAGCCGGACGCAGGGATCTGGGAGGTCCGGAGCGAACCCCGTCACCACACCCATTCCAAGATGATGTGTTGGGTGGCTCTCGATCGAGCGATCCGGCTCGCCGAGGCGGGCGCGATCCGCGGCCGGACCGTGTCGGAATGGAGACGGGAGCGGTCGGCGGTCGAGGACTTCGTGCTCACTGAGTGTTGGTCGGAGGCCAAAGGGGCGCTGGTTCGTTCCCCCGGCAGTGAGGACCTCGACGCCGCCCTCCTGCTCGGCGCCCACTTCGGATTCGATCCGGACGGGGATCGCCTCTCCCGGACGGTGGACGCGATCCGTCGCGAGCTGGGCCACGGCCCGTACGTCTTCCGGTACTCGGGAGAGGACGGCCTCGAGGGGCAGGAAGGAGCGTTCGTCGCCTGCTCGTTCTGGCTGGTCGAAGCGCTGGCACGCCGGGGTCTCGTGGAGGAGGCCGCCGAGTTGATGGACGAGCTCGTGGGGCTGTCGAACGACGTCGGCCTGTACGCGGAGGAGATCGACCCGGGGACCGGCGAGTTCCTCGGGAACTTCCCGCAGGGCTTGAGCCACCTCGCCCTGATCGGAGCCGCGTTCGCGTTCGAGGAGGAGAAACGTTGAGCGTGTGGGGAGCGGCGGTCGGCGGTCTTGTCGGGACGTTCGTCCTGACCACGATCCTCCGAGCGGCCAGCGAGCTTCGCCTGACCCGGATCGACCTTCCTTTCCTGCTCGGCACGGCGGTCACGGCCGACCGCGGGCGTGCCAAGGCGATCGGGTACCTCCTGCACTTCGTGGCGGGCCTGCTCTTCGCGATGGCCTACGCCATGGGCTTCGCCGTGCTGGATCGAAGCGGATGGCTGCTCGGCGTGGCCTTCGGTCTGATCCACGGCCTGTTCGCCGGGAGCGCGCTGGTGAACATCCTCCTACCGATCGTCCACCCACGGATGGGAACGCCGAGCTCGAGCTTCGCCTCGAGCGCGCTGCTCGAGCCCCCGGGATTCATGATGCTCAACTACGGTCGGAGCACGCCGATGGTGAGCCTGGCCGCGCACCTCGTGTACGGGGCGATCGTGGGCGCCTTCGCCGCGGCCGCCGCCTAGCTGTAGTCCCCACTCACGTTGTTGAGTGCCGCGAGATGGGCGTGAGACCTCCGAGCGCGGTGTGGGGCCGCTGGCGATTGTAGGACTCGACCCACCCAGACAGGGCGGCGAGGCGCTGCCCGTTCGAGCGGGAGAGCTGTGCGTAGGCGTTGTCGTCATCACGCGCTCGATCCGCACCCCAAGCTCCGCGAAGGAGCGGCATGCTCGGGTGAGGAACCCGGTGATCGTCTGGCTGCGTTCGTCGGGGTGGACCTCGACGAAGGCCATCCGGCTGTCGTCGTCGATCGCCACGTGCAGGTAGTCGAAGCCGAGGCGGCGGCGCCTGTCCTCTGCCCGAGTTGGGCCACGTCCGAGCAACCGCCATCCCCGCCCGGCGGGATCCGGCCGAGCGTCTTCACGTCGACGTGAAACGAGCTCGCCCGGCCTGGCTCGCTCGTAGCGGCGGATCGGCCGGGCCGTGGGGGCGATCGAGGTGGTCCAGCCGGGCCACCCCGTGGCGGCGGAGCACTCCGTAGACGGTCGAGCGGGGATGACCGAGCGCGTACGCCAGGCGGTGCGATCCTCTGCTTCAGCCGGCGGCGGGCCGCCAGGATCCGCTCGACCTGGCAGCTTGAGAGCGCACGAGGGCGTCGGGGTGGCGCGGAGCTGCGGTCGTTCAGCCCTCCAGCCCCTCCTCGAGGTAGCGGCGGACCCACGTGTAGACGGTGGGCCGAGACACCGAGGCCGCCTCGGCCACGCGAGTGGCCGGCCAGCCGTGGATCAAGACGCGCTCGACAACGACGAGGCGACCGAGCGGGAGCCGAGCCCTACGATGGGCCACGAGAGCCTCCTTCCGGTCCGGAGTCGGTCAACCCCGAACCGTGAACGGAGGCTCTCGCCTGTCAACCACCTCGGTGGGAATTACACCTAGCTGCCGGCTCGGCGCCTACTCCCGCCCGGTGGCCGAGAACCAGGCTCCCGTCGGCGAGGCGACGAAAACGATCGGGGCCACGCACGGACTCGGCAGGTCCAAGGTGGCCTCGATCTTCGAGTCGCCCTCCGTGTTCGCGGGGAAGAGCCCGCTGGAGACGTTCACCGTCTCGACGAGGCCGTCCACGTCCGTGAGGCAGCTCACGATGGCCTGGAAGTTCGGGATCGGGTTGATCCCCCGAACGGCTTCCGGGACCGACGCGTCGTCGAGAAGCACGAGGCCCTCCACCTCCACCTCGAGACGACCGTCGACGCGCAGCTCGCCCGTTGCCTCCTCGATCTGCCAGGGAAGGCCGCCGCCGCTGACGCCGCGGATCGGGTTGGCCGGGCCGACGAACGCGCCGTCGACCGGCGCCATGGTGTCGAACTCGAGAACCTTGTCCTTCCCCGAGCTCCAGGCCGGGGCCTGGATCGCCAGCGCCGATCCGACCATCGTGACGAGCACCACCGCGAGTCGTCTCCGCATCTCTCCCTCCTTACGTCCCGACCAGACCCGGCGTCCCGCCGGGCCAACACCCGCAGGCACTACGGGTGAGCGCGCCGTCCGGATTCCCTCAAGACGTCCCCACTCGGCCCGACAACCAGGGAGGACGGATGCCCGACCCGACTCCATGGACGTGGCCGACCTGCTCCGCTACGCGCTCGAACGCGGTGCGAGCGACATCCATCTGTCGGTTGGCAACGTGCCTTTCATCCGGGTGGACGGTGAGCTGCTGCCCGCCGCGTTCCCGCCGACGGACGACACGGACACCGAGGGGCGGTTCCGCGTGAACGTGCTCCGCCAGCGGGGGACGGTGGCGTAGCGTCCGAGGGGCAGACGTTCGGCGAGCTGACCCTTCCCGAGGTCATCCAGTCGCTGTGCGAGGCGCGTCGAGGCCTGATCCTCGTCACGGGGCCGACGGGCGCCGGAAAGACGACCACGATCGCCTGGATGATCGGCTTCATCAACCGGACCCGGCGGGCGCACGTCGTCACGATCGAGGACCCGATCGAGGTGCTGCACACCGACAACATGTCGCTGATCTGGCAGCGGGAGATCGGTCCGGATACCGCGTCATACGCGGCCGGCCTTCGCCAGGTGCTCCGGCAGGATCCGGACGTGATCTTCGTCGGCGAGATCCGCGACGCCGACACTGCTCTCTCGGCGATCCAGCCCGCGCCGCCGGCGTCGACAGCCGAGCCCGGGCAGGCGCCGTCGATCTCGGAGGAGGACGCCTGGTCCGCCATCCGCGCGCCCGAGGGCCCCTCGGATGCCGCAGTCGACGCCGACGAGGAGGCCGCTGAGGCGGAACGACCCCCGGCCTCACCCTTCGCCGACATCGCCTTCCGCGAGGAGACCGTCACGGCAAACGGGGATGACTCGGAGCCGCAGCCGTCGCCGCAAGCCGAGAAGGGGTCCGGTCCTCGGTGGTCGTTCGGCCGGCACTGAGGTCGTTCTCGAGGTTCGGTGGTCCTCGACGGTAAGCGCCTGGCATGTGTGGAGGGTCACGCGCAGGCGCCCCGGGCCATTCCTCCCGCCTGTGGGAGCATGGTGAGGTGCGCAGATCCGCGGTCCTCCCGTTCGCGCTGGTCGCGATCCTCGCGTTCGGGGCGTGCTCGAGCGCGTCCGACACCGTCGCCGCCGACGGTGGGCTCGAGGGCTGGACTCGCCTCTCGCCCCAGGAGCTGAGCGACCTGATGGCGCGGGAGGACGTGTTCCTGGTGAACGTCCATGTGCCGTACGAGGGCGAGATCCCCGGGACCGATGTGCACATCCCCTACACGGAGCTCGTGAACCGCATGGACGAGCTGCCCGCGGACCAGACGCTGGTCCTGTACTGCCGGAGCGGGAACATGTCCACGGAGGCGGCCGAGGATCTCGT
>DASUTU010000126.1:0-15051 GCA_036374435.1 Actinomycetota bacterium
GGCGGGCCAGGGGCTGGTCGCCCACCGAGGCGTGGCCGCTGCCGATCCCCAGCTCGGCGGCGGCGAGCATCATCGAGATCGTCACCTGGCCGAGGTCGTACTGGAAGGTCTCGCGCGAGTCCGGCTCGTCGGACGCCGGCATGACGAGCGCCACCGTCGCCGCCGAGCCCGCCACGTGGCGAGCGAACCTCCAGACCCCCGCCAGCTCTCGCAGCCGGTCGCGCTCGGTCACCAGCACGAAGTCCCACGCCTGCTGATTCCGCGACGAGGGGGATCGGCGTCCCGCCTCGAGGATCCGCTCGAGATCCTCCTCCGGGATCGGCCGGTCCTCGAACTCCCGCACGTCCCGGCGCGCTCGCAGCGTGTCCCACGCGTCCACGACGAGAACCATAGGGCCGACGGTGCTTTGGCGCGATCCGCCCCGGCACCTCGAGGAGGTTACGGCGCCAGGAGGCGTTTCTCGAACGGCGCCGGGAACCGGGCGCGGATCCGCAGGTCGCCGAGCCAGGCGGGGAGCGGTTTGCGTTCGGCCTCGATGCGGCGCCTCGTGGTGGCGTCGACCTTCTCGAGCAGGGCGATCTCGATCGAACCGTCCGGTGTCTGGGTCCAGCCGCCGACGACCCGGCCGTTGGCCCACACCGTGGGGCCGGCGTTGCCGTTTCGGTCGAACAGCTCGGGGCCGTGGTCACCGAGGTACCAGCCGCGCTCCTTCCATCCCATCACCGTGGGGTCGAGCCCTGGAAGCAGCGCCGCCCACGGTTCGGGATCGGCCGATGGTTCGAGGTCGTCGGGCAAGACGAACCCGGTGCCCTCGTCCAGATCGACCTCCTCGGCGCCGACCGCCCGAACGGCCTTGGTCGTCCGGGCGGCCGTCCACCCCGTCCACCATCGGACGTCCGCGCCGGTGGCGGGACCGAATCGCCGGAGGTACCGGCGGAGCAGCTCGGCGCAGGCGTCGTCGTGGTCAAGTTTCGGAAGCGGCTCGCCCAGCCAGTGTTCGGTGGTGGCCCATCGGTATTGGCCCGACATCCACGTCCCGACGGGCTTCGCCCGGACGATCCGCCCCTGGGTCGCCAGGAGGAACAGGATCCGCGTCGAGACGCCCAGGGTCCCGCCCCACGTCTTGCCCTCGCCGAAGGTGAGCTTGGTCGCGAGCTCCGGCACGTCCTTGGTCAGCTCTCGCGCCGAGGACACGCCGCGGGCGTCGAGGGCGGCCAGGGTCGCCGTCGCCACCCGGTTCACCCAGGCCGGTCCCCTGCCCGGCCGGGCGAATCCCTGCTCCTCGAGCATCCGGGCAAGCCGGGCCAGCTCGCCGGGAGCCATCGTCGTCGCGCAGGCCTCGTCCATCACCGGGGCCAGGTCCCGCGGGACCACGAACAACGTGCGTCGCATCCCGACCATCCGCACCAGCGAGCGGCGCTCGTACAGCGCGTCCTCGAGATCGGCCGGGACGAAGCCGTCGATCCGGGCCCAGGCCGAGAGGAACACCGTGGCCGGGTCGCTCGAGTGCAGGCCGACCATGCCCGCCGCGGCTTCTTCGACGGAGGGCGCCGGAACGGCGAGGCCGTGGCGCAGGGCCAGCCGCGCCCTCCGCTCTTCGAGGCCGATCGTCCGCACGACCAGAACGGTACCGGGGGAGGCGGACGAGGCGGTCTACGCCATGGCGGCGATGACGACGGCCGCGACGACGTTGCCGACGAGGTGATAGCCGCCGTTGACCGCTCCCCACACCATCGGCTTCGGCTTGGTCGACTCGAAGGTCGCCGTGACGAGCGCGATCGAGATGGCGAAGCCGATCCCCACGACCAGCCCGAGCACGAAGCCCTCGCCGACGGTATCGGTTCCGGTGGCGACCGCGATCATCCCGAGCGCGATCGCCGAGAGCGCGCTGCCGATCAGCGGCACGACGTAGATCGCGGGACCGGGGCCCCCGCCGGTCTCGCGCATATCGGGGAGTCCGCCCGCCGCCATCCAGGCCCGACCGAACACCGGCGGTGCGTACCAGACGGCGCCGATCACGAAGTACGCGACCGCTGCCAGGAGCACGGCCAGCCAGTCGGCGTCGCCGAGCAGGTCGAAGCTCATCCGCTTCCCTCCTTCGAACGTGTTGCGGAAACGCTATGCGCCGGAACGGGTTCGGTCCAGCACGATCTTCGAGCGGACCTCCGGCGCCAGGACGCGGGCGAGCCGCCGGGCCTCCTCGACCACCTCCGCGCGCTCGAGACGCGAGGGCGGACGGAACGGCTCGATGCGCAAGGTGGAGACCTCTTTGGCTCGTTCGAGCTTCCACCGGGCGGTGGTGAACCCGTCCACGAGCACGAACCCCCAGCCGACCTCGGTCCACAACCACGTCCCCTCACCGGCGATCCGGCTCCGGTCCTCGTGGCCGAGCACCACGTTGTCGTATTCGGGCAGGAACCGCACCGGCGCCGGGACGTCGGGATGCGGGAGCGGGCCTCGAGGGACGTCGAACAGCTCGCGGCCGTGTTCGTCCCGGAACGTCCGGAGTCGAGGCCGGAGCCGGTCGAACACGGGCCGGAGCTCGCCGAGCCCCGACCAGGCCCGCATGTCGGCCACCGCGGCGGGCCCGAACCGGGCCAGGTACCGCAGGACGAGGTCATCGATCTGCCCGTCGGCTCGCGGCGCCTTGCCGAGCCATGCCTCGATCGTGGTGAAGGCCGATCGCCCCGTCCGCCCCCACAATCCGCGCGGCGTGACCTGGACCGTCGGGACGAGATACATCGCGTAGCCGAGCGAGCTGGCGTCCCGATCCGGCCATCGCTCGGCGGCGGCGCGGACGAGCTCGGCCCGGGTGTGCGGCCGTTCGCCGAGCAAACGGCCGAATAGACCGACGAGCTCGTCGAGATCCAGTCCGTCGATAGCTCGGCGAAACGGGGCCTGCCCGCGGTAGATGCGCTCGACGATCGGTTGGATCAACGGTCGCAGCGCGAGCGCGTCACGGGCCGTCACCAGGTGGAGCGTCCCTCGGAACAGGGTCAGCCGGACGGCTCGTCGCTCCTCGATCGCCGTGGCCAACGCGTCGGGCCGAAATCCTTCCAGGCGAGACCACAACGCCACATAGGGGTCCCGAGGTTCCTGGGCCTGGAGGCCGACCAGCCGTTCCACGGCCTCGAGCGGGCGGACCCGGCGCCGTTCGAGCAACAGGTGGCGCGCGAGGAGGGCGCGGTTCAGCTCGCGCCGGGACAAGACGCGTTCGGGCATCCGGCGATGGTGCCACGCCCGGCCGACGTCCTCGGCGGCACGGTGTCGGACGTCCCGCCGGAGTGACGATCAGCTCGCCTCGACGAGCGCGACGCGAGCCCGGTTCAGCGCGTCGTCTGCGTCCACGTCGAGCTCGACCCGGTCGGTCGGTAGGACGTACCAGGGACCCGGCTCGTCGGCCCACGTGACGACGACCCGCCGAGGCCACGCGATGCCGGCGATCCGGGCCCACTCCCGGACGTCGACGCGCCAGCCGACCTTCGGCCCGCGGCTCCTGAAGCGGGGGACGCGATACGAGGACGGGAACCCGGCTCCCTCGTCGAACGCGACGGTCGCCGCCTCCGTACCGTCACGGAACGGAACGAGCAGCCGCGCCGCGGCGACGTCCACCGGCTCCCACCGAAGCCCCTGGATCCTCGACCAAGTCCCCGGGAGGTGGTCCCAAGCCGAACCTCCGGGGCGCGTCGACCGTAATACGCGCAGGCCGGGGATCGGGGGGAGTCATGAGGTTCCGCTGGACCGCGCTGGCGATGGCTGGGGCCGCGGTCGCGGTGCTCGTCGTGTCTGGGGCGCGTGCGGGTCCGGCTCGGGGTCAGGAGTCGGCGGCCGAGCCGTCGCCATCCCCGACTCAGGAGCCGACCCACGAGCCGTCGCCGTCCCCGACCGAAGTCCCGGGGGTGACTCCCACGACCTCGGCCCCGCCGGCGCCCACGGCGGCTCCCTCCGACACGCCCGAGCCCGCCCCGGTCGAACCTCCGGTCGAGGAGAGCTCGACACCGGGATCATCGAGCGTCCATCCCACCCCGACCCCCGACGAGATCAGCGGGGAGAGTGAACCCGGCCGTGGGGTGACCGGCACGCGCCGGACCCTCCAGAGCTCGTCATCGGTCGCTGCGGTCGACGATGCGTTCGCGCCTGCGGCGCTGACCGTGACCGTCGGGACGACCGTGGTGTGGAGCAATCGAGGTCAAAACCCTCACACCGTCACGGCGAACGATCGGGCATTCGATTCGGGCACTCTCGAGCGGGGACAGACGTTCTCGGTGACGTTCGACCAGCCCGGCACGGTCCCGTACTACTGCCAGATCCACGGCGAGCCAGGCTCCGGGATGACCGGCGTCGTGAACGTGCGGGTGGCGCCCGCTGCGAAGGAACCGCCAACGGAGGCCCCGACCTCAGAGCCTGACGCTCTTGCCCGGACTGGACTTGGCTTCCCCCTCCCCCCGCTCGTGTTCGGGGCGTTGGGGCTGGCGGTCGCCGGTCTCGGGGCCCTGCGGCTCGGCCGGCGGAGGTTGGGTGGGAGGGGGTGATCGGGCAGCACGAACTCGACCGGTTCGTTCGTTGAGAGAGGAGGATCGATGGTTGGACGTCTCAGGCCGATTGGCACGCTGATCGCGATGATCGGGGCGGCGACGCTCTTGATCACCGCCGTCCCCGCTTCGGCGGCGCCCGTCAAGCTGGTGTCGGCGCTCGAAGGAGGCGACGCGGAGGTACCGGACCCCGGCGACCCGGACGGCACCGGCGCTGCCCAGGTGACGGTCGCTGTGAAGAAGCAGAAGGTGTGCTTCGTCTTGGTGACGTTGAACATCACCCTGCCCGCGGCCGCCGCGCACATCCACGATGGCGAGGCCGGTGTGGCCGGCCCGATCTCGGTGACGCTCAGGCCGCCGAAGGAGATCGCCGGCACCGGCATCGGGCTCTCGAAGGGCTGCGTCAAGGATCAGAAGCGGTCGCTGCTGCGCGACATCAGGCGCAACCCGGATCAGTACTACGTCAACGTGCACACGACCGACTACCCGGGCGGAGCGGTGCGCGGTCAGCTCGAGGCCGCGTGACACATCGCTCGGCGATGGTGCCTTCCCCCGGCTCGGGATGCCCGGGCCGGGGGGGGGCCGCCGGCGCCGAACTACGTCGCTGGGGGCGGCTGCACGATACGGATCTGGTTGCCGAAGGGGTCTCGGAGCGCGCAGTCGATGCCGTAGTCCTGCTCGACCGGCTCCTGAGTGAACTCGACTCCCTTGGACTTGAGGTCCTCGTACGCTTTGCGGCAGTCGTCCGTGTAGAAGCCGACCCAGCCGGCGGCTCCCTTGGTGACCAGCTCGCGGAGGCGCTCCGCCGATGCCTCATCCATCGAGGGCGGCCCCGGCTTCTCGAGCAAGATGGCGTGTCCCGGATCGCCGGGCAGCATGACGGTCAGCCACCGCATGAAGCCGAAGTCCCGGTCCTCTCGAACCATGAGACCGAGCTTGCCGACGTAGAAGTCGAGCGCTTCGTCCTGGTCCAGGACGTAGATGTTCGAGATCGAGATCGACGTCAACACGGCGGTCCCCTTTCGAGTCGGTGTCGTGCCGGGACGCTAGCCGACGGCGCGGGCCGACGCTTCTCCGAAACTGCTCGGCCGCACCTGGCTGCTCGGCCGCAGCCACGCCATGGCGAAGCAGGTCGGGGCGGGCCCCACGGGCCCTCGGGCCCGGTGCTCGCTGGGGGATTCGCCCACGATCTCTCTGAACGTCCGGCTGAACGTGCCGAGGCTGGTGAAGCCGACGTCCAGACAGATCTCGGTGACGCTGCGCGGTGTCGAACGAAGGAGGAACATCGCGCGCTCGACCCGGCGGCGCTGGAGGTAGCGGTGGGGCGTTTCGCCGAACGTGGCGCGGAACGTCCGAATGAAGTGCGCCTCCGAGACGTGGGCGATCCGGGCGAGCGCGGGGACGTCGAGCGGCTCGGCGTACGTGCGGTCCATCGCGTCCCGGGCGCGAAGCAGCCGACGGTTGTTCTCCTCGGTGGCCCGGCTCACGCTGCTAGGAAACCATGGCCGCGGGCTTTCGCGCCTTCGCGATCACGCTGAACGCCACGGCATCCTGTCGTTCGGGCGGGATCAGCTCCCGCATGAGCTGGACGACCTCGTCGGTGAACAGGGGGAAGACCGCGGCCTGCTCGATCCCGAAGGGGCGCTTCTCACCGATCCAGATCTCGGTGAATCCCACCTTCTCCAGTTTCCGGGCGAAGACACGCTCCGCCATGGCCCCCGATATTCACCCGGCCCACGCCGCGTCGCTGGTCAGGATCTGTGGTGGGAGATCCTCCTCGACGGTCAGGTCGGCGACGCACAGACGCCCGCCGGGCCTCAGCACGCGGAGGATCTCGGCCAGGACGCGGGATTTCCGCGGCGAGAGGTTGATGACCCCGTTCGAGATGACGACATCGACGGACTCGTCGTCGAGCGGGATGTCCTCCATCTCGCCGCGGCGGAACTCCGTCCACCCGTCGACCCCCGCCGCGTGTGCGTTGTCCGCGCCGCGCTCCACCATCTCCTCGAGCAGGTCGACCCCGATGGCGTGGCCGGTTGGACCCACCGCGTGCGCCGACAGGATCGTGTCGATGCCGCCGCCGCTGCCGAGGTCGACCACGGTCTCCCCGGAGCGCAGCTCCGCGTGCTGGACCGGGTTCCCCACGCCGAGCGCCCACTCGATAGATCCCTCCGGGACCCGCGAGAGCTGCTCCGTCGAGTACAGGCGTCCGGCCACCGGGTCCCCGCCGCCGTGGGTGATCTGCTCGTAGGCCGATCGGACGGCCTGCTTGATCTCTTGCTGGAACAGCAGGTCCTGCGTCATCGCCCCCCCAGGCTCGAAGTGGTCGTCATCCTAGAGCTCGTCGACGAGCCGCTCCAGGTGTTCGCGGACGTCCGGTGGGATCTCGTCTGCGCCATGCGATGCGAGGAACCCCTGGAGCTCCTTGGCGAACTCCATCTCCCCGCAGCATCGCCGGCAGAACGCGAGATGCTGCTCGACCTGGGCCTGTTCCTGCTCCGACAGCCGCTCGTCGAGGTAGTCCCAGAGCTGCCGGACCGCCTCCGAACACGGGATCATCCGCCCCTCGCCGCTCAACGTGACGCCTCCGCGTGCAGGAGATCAACCTCGTTCGCGTAATCCCACAGCTCCTTCTCGAAGACCTTTCGCCCACGGTGCAGCCGGGCCAACACGGTGCCGAGAGGGAGGTCGAGCATGCGCGCGATCTCTTTGGTCGAGAAGTCCTGGATGTACCGCAGCACGAGCGGGGCTCGATAGATCTCGGGGAGGCGCATCAGCACGGCGTGTACGTCCTCGCGGCCGAAGCTGTGCAGGAAGTCCAGGTGCAGCGAATCGGAGTATGGAAACGGGTCCTCGTTGGCGATCGTGCGGTAGAGCGAGAACTCGTCCACCTCCTCCACCGGGACCTCGTCAACCGTGCGCGCCTCCTTCCGGAGGCGATCTCGGTACAGGTTCACGAGGATCCGCTGCATCCAGGCCGGCCCGGCCTGTGGGTCGTCGAGCGTCTCGAACGAGCGATACGACCGCATCAGACACTCCTGGACCAGATCCTCGGCGCCGTCCCCGGCCAGGCGTCGCGCCAGGCCGTACAACCTCGGGATCGACTCCTTGGCCAACCGCTCGAAGGCCTGTCTGGTCTCGGCGTCCGTTTCGTCCTCCGCGGGCAGCTCGTGCTCATCCGTCGCCTTCTCGCTGGCCCTCCACGGAAGAAAGACGACGACGTGGACGAACTTATTGCATCCGGCCGGAGATGCAATCCGGGCCTCCCCCCCGGCCGTCCTTTCCCGTCAACGAGCCACCGGGTCAACAGGTGACCCACTCGAGCCAGGAAGGAGGAGAGGTCATGAAGACGATGACGGTCCGCAACGGGGTGGACGTCGAGCAGCTGGTGCAGACGATCGGCGCGATCGGCGAGGACGCGAACGTCGGGCGGTTCACCTTCAAGGCCCGCACGGCGTGGCAGGACGGCGCCGCGAGCGTGGCCGAGATCCACGCGTTCGACCACATGGGGCAGCCGTCGGCGCACGCGAGCGTCCACACGATCCAGGGCGACGAGCCCGGCGTACTGCTCGGCAAGGACTCGGCCCCGAACGCCGTCGAGCTCGCGCTGGCGGCCCTCGGCTTCTGCTACTCGGTCGGGTTCGCCTACAACGCCGCGGCCCGCGGCTACGCGCTGGACGAGCTGTCGTTCGAGCTCGAGGGCGACCTGGACCTGCGGAACTTCGTCGGGATCGCCGAGGGTCCACGGCCGGGCTTCACGGAGATCCGCGTCAAGACCCGCGCGCGTTCGAAGAACGCGAGCGCTCAGGAGCTCGAGGAGCTCTGCAAGTACGTCCAGGACACGTCGCCGGTGCGCGACATCCTGGCGAACCCCGTGCCGGTCAGCACCTCGATCGAGGTGCTCTGAGCGGACGGACGTCGAGCCGGGTCGAGGCATCCGTGCCGCGGCCCGGCTCGCGGCGTCCACGGCCCGGGAATCGCGGTCGTTGGCTAGTCTGGAGCTTCGTCCAGATCACCTCGGCGTCGCTGTGAGGAGGGTCATGATCGATCCGGCCGACATCGACCGCGCCCGAGGGGCGGTGGAGCGCCGGGCCTGGTCGGAGGCCTACGAGATCCTGCGTTCGGCCGATCCCGGCGGGTTCGCCGCCCGCGACCTCGAGGGGCTGGCGGACGCGGCATGGTGGGGTTCGGAGATCGAGGAGTCGATCGACGCGCGCCGCCGGGCGCACTCGGCGTACGTGGCCGAGGGCAACGAGCGACGGGCCGGCCTCATGGCCGGACGCCTCGCCGTCGAGCACCTGATGCGCGGCGATCAGTCGGTCGGCCTCGGCTGGCTCCGACGATCGGGTTCCCACCTGCGAGGACTGTCGGAGGGGCCGGAGCTCGCCTTGCTCCTGGCGATCGAGGGCCTGGTGGCGCTGCAATCCGGGGACGTGCCGGGAGCGCTGACGAACGCTCGCCGAGGCCGCGAGATCGCCGCTCGAGCCGCCGATCCGAACTCGTGGGCCCTGGCCACGGTGATGGAGGGGCTGACCACGGTCGCGTCGGGTCGCGTGGCCGACGGCATCGGCCTGCTGGACGAGGTCATGACGGCGGTGGTCGCCGGCGAGCTCGACGACTACTACACCGGTGCCGTCTACTGCATGGTGATCGGCCAGTGTCTGACGCTCGGCGACGTCCGGCGGGCCACCGAGTGGAGCGAGGCGGCGAAGGCCTGGTGCGAGTCGATCCCGCCGGAGTCGCCCTACCCCGGCCAGTGCCGGATCGACCGGGCCGAGGTCGCTCGCCTGCGCGGGGCGTGGGCCGAGGCGGAGGCCGAAGCGCTCCGCGCCGCAGACGAGCTCATCCGGTTCGACCCGCTCGGCGCGGCCTCGGCGTTCGCCAAGGTGGGGGAGGTTCGCCGCCACCGCGGCGATCTCCAGCGAGCCGAGGAGGCGTTCGTGCGAGCCCGCGAGCTCGGCCTGGACCCGCAACCCGCGATCGCGCTGCTCCGCCTGGCACGAGGGCACGTGGACGCCGCCCGGAAGGGCCTCGCTCTCGCGCTCTCGGAGGGGTCGTTGCGACCGACGCAGCGGGCGGCGCTGCTGTCGGCCACCGTCGAGGTCGAGCTCACGGGCGGCGACGTCGAGGCCGCTCGGGCAGCGGCCGACGAGGTGGGCGAGATCGCGGCGGCCGTGGGGACGGCGGCGCTCGAGGCCGCGGCGACGAGCGCACGGGGCGCGGTCGCGCTCTCCGAGGGCTCGACCGCGGAGGCCCTGGAGGCCCTTCGCCGGGCGTGTGCGCTCTGGCAGGAGCTCCGGATCCCGTACGAAGCCGCCCGCGCTCGCCGGTGGTGCGGCCTCGCGCACCGCGCCGCGGGCGACGAGGAGGAGGCCGAGATCGAGCTCCGAGCCGCCCTCGCGGTGTTCGAGCGGCTGGGGGCCGTGGGCGACGTCGAGGAGGTCACCGCGCTCCTTCGTGGTCCGGGCGCGCTGCCGGGCGGCCTCACCGACCGCGAGGTCGAGGTGCTCCGGCTGGTCGCGTCCGGCAAGACGAACCGCGACATCGCCGTCGAGCTCGTCATCAGCGAGCACACGGTGGCCCGGCATCTGCAGAACCTCTACGCCAAGCTGGGCGTCTCCTCTCGTTCGGCGGCGACGGCCTTCGCCTTCGAGCACGGCCTGGCCTGACCGCGGACGCTCGCCGGCGCGCATGGTCCGTTCTGACCACGACTGCCCCTCCACGGTTTGGTGCCTTCCGTCGATGAGGCGACCCCCCTCCCCGACCTACGGTCGTTCGCGAGACCGAATGACGGCGGGGAGGTGGCCGGGATGGACGGCAACGTCGAGCGGTTCGAGACGGTCGTGGTCGGCGGAGGGCAGGCCGGCCTGGTGGTCGGGTACCACCTGGGGAAGGCGGGTCGCGACTTCGTCATCCTGGACGCGAGCGAACGCGTGGGCGATGTCTGGCGCAACCGATGGGACTCGCTCCGCCTGTTCACGCCGGCGCGGTACGACGGCCTGCCCGGGATGCGGTTTCCGGCGTCGGGCGGACACGCCCCCACCAAGGACGAGATGGCCGACTACGTCGCCGCGTACGCGGAGCGGTTCTCGCTCCCGGTCCGCAGCGGCGTACGGGTGGACCGGCTGTCGCGCAACGGCGACGGCTACGAGCTCACGGCGGGCGATCACCGGTACGAGTCCGACGATGTGGTCATCGCGACCGGTGCCTTCGGTTCGCCCAGAGTTCCCGCGTTCGCCCGCGAGCTCGACCCCTCGATCGTGCAGCTTCACTCGTCCGAGTACCGGAACCCGTCGCAGCTTCGCGACGGCGGCGTGCTGGTCGTCGGCTCGGGGAACTCGGGCGGCGAGATCTCGATCGAGGTGGTGCAGCGCCATCCGACCTGGCTGTCCGGACGGCCCGCCGGGGTGATCCCGGTCCGGATCGACGGATTCCTGGCGCGGAACGTCCTGGTGCGGGGCTTCCGGTTCGCAGGGACCCACGTCCTCACGCTCCGCACGCCGATCGGCCGCAAGGTGGCGAAGAAGATCCAGGCGCACGGCGATCCGCTGGTCCGGGTGAAGCCGAAGGACCTCGACTCGGCCGGGGTGGAGCGCGTGCCGCGAACCGTCGGCGCCCGCGACGGGCTCCCCGTGCTCGGGGACGGCCGCGTTCTCGACGTGACGAACGTCATCTGGTGTACCGGATCGCGGCAGGACCTGTCCTGGGTCGACCTGCCGATCTTCGGCGAGGACGGCCGGCCGGTGCACTGGCGAGGCGTCGCCGCCGGTGCGCCGGGGATCTACTTCGTCGGGCTCCACTTCCAGTACGCCGAGGCGTCCTCCGTCCTGCCGGGGATGCCGCGGGATGCGCGGTATGTCGCGAGGCATCTGCTGGGAAACGCTCGATCGCGTCCGAGTCCGACGGAGCGTCAACCGAGTCTGGCGGCTCGCAGCGAGAGGTAACGGCGCTCGGGGACGCTCGCCGTGCGCTGCGCGGCGCGCCGGTAGGCCTCGCGCGCCGCGTCGAGGTCGCCGGCGAGCTCGAGCAGGTGGGCGCGAACGGCTTCGAGCCGATGCGTCCGGGCCATCCGTTCGTCGTCGTCCAGGGTGCCGAGCAGCGCCAGCCCGGCGTGCGGTCCGTTCACCATCGCGAGCGCGACCGCACGGTTCAGCGTGACCACGGGCCCGGGCGAGACCTGCTCGAGCACGTCGTACAGCGCCAGGATCTGGGGCCAGTCGGTGGCCTCGGCGTTCGGCGCGGCGTCGTGGGTGGCCGCGATGGCCGCCTGGAGCTGGTAGGGCCCGACGGGCCCGGTGCCGAGGGTGCGCGTCAGCAGCGTGGTTCCCTCCTCGATCAGCGCCGGGTCCCAGAGCTCGCGCCGCTGCTCGGCGAGCGGGACCAGGGAGCCGTCGGGTTCGGTGCGCGCCTCCTTTCGGGCGTCGGTGAGCAACATCAGCGCGAGCAGGCCGGCGACCTCGGGTTCGTCCGGCAGGAGGCGATGGAGCAGCCGGCCCAGCCGTATCGCCTCGGCGGTCAGATCGGTCCGGTGCAGCGACGGTCCCGAGCTCGCCGTGTAGCCCTCGTTGAAGATCAGGTAGAGGACCTGGAGGACGACCTGAAGACGTTCGGCGCGTTCGGCCTCGGGCGGCATCTCGAATCGTGACCCGGTGACGCGGATGGACTGCTTGGCCCGGCTGATCCGCTGGGCCATGGTGGCCTCGGGAACGAGGAACGCGTTCGCGATCTCGGCCGTGGTGAGGCCGCCCACCGCCCGGAGCGTCAGCGCGAGCTGTGAAGGCGGCGACAGCGACGGGTGGCAACACAGGAACAGGAGCGCCAATGTGTCGTCGGCGCCGGCGGTATCGGCCGGCGTGCTCGGCTCGAGGACGGCGAGGCTCTCCTCGCGCCGGCGTCGCGCGCTCTCGCTCCGCCACTCGTCGACCAGCCGGCGCGAGGCAACGGTCACGAGCCAGGCCCGCGGATTCTGAGGGATCCCGGACTCGGCCCACTGCGTCGAGGCGGCCAGAAGGGCCTCCTGGACGGCGTCCTCGCCGGCGTCGAACTGCCCGTACCATCGGACGAGCACGCCGAGGACCTGCGGCGCGAGCTCTCGCAGCAGGTCCTCGGCGATCGTCGTTTCGGCCGGCTGTGTCCGGGCCGGACGGCGCTCCGTCACCGCTCGAGCAAGCGCTTCAGGCCGTCGAGCGCTCCCGCCCACGCCTGCTCGGAGGTCTTCTTCGTCTGCTCGTCGGGCAGATTGGTCTCGCTGACGGTCAGCTCGGTGGTTCCGTCTCGCTCGGCGAGCGCCCAGGTGACCTCCTGGTAGTTCTCCGGCGTGTCCGGACGGCCGGACACGGGACTCCAGTGGGAATGGACGAGCCGTCGTTCGGGCTCGAACCGCAGGATCGTGCCCTTGTCCTCGTACGCCCGGCCCTGGTACTCGCCGCGGTGCACGATCGGGCTGCCCTCGGTCCAGTCGGTCTCTGTCTCCACTCCGAAGAACCATTGGCGGATCTGCTCAGGCGTGGTCAAGGCCTCCCACACGGCCGCAGGAGAGGCGGCGATCGCGACCGAGACCGTCGTCGTCAGCATGGGCACCACCTCCGGTCGGCAACGCTACCCGGCGGCCGTGGCCTCAAACGGCGTCGGCGGCCCGCTCGAGCTCGGGGACGTCGATCTTCCGCATCTGGAGCATGGCCTTCATCGCGCGTTGTGCTCGGGCGGGGTCGGGGTCGCCGAGGAGCTCCATGAGCCGGTTCGGGATGATCTGCCACGACAGGCCGTATCGGTCCTTGAGCCAGCCGCACATGCTCTCCTCCCCGCCCTCGGTGAGCGCCGACCAGAACCCGTCGACCTCCTCCTGGGTGTCACAGCTCACGAAGAACGAGACGGCCTCGGTGAACGAGAACTCCGGGCCGCCGTTCAGGGCGGTGAACCGCAGGCCGTCGAGCTCGAAGCTCACGGTCATCACCGACCCCGGCTCGCCCGGCCCCCCCTCGCCGTACCGCGAGGCGTCGAGCACCTTCGCGTCGGCCGAGGATCGGACCGTGTTGAACACGGAAACGTAGTACTCGGCGGCCTCTTCGGCCTGGTTCTCGAACCACAGGAACGGGGTGATCCTCTGCATGGGTCGCACCTCCTCGCGGCTAGGCTCGGCGCCCGACGATGTCGTAGGGAACGTTCACAGACTCGTCGGCCCCCGGGTTCGGACGCCAGCTTCCGTGGAACTCGTCGCTCTCCTCGTCGAATCGTCCCTGGAACGTGGCGTCCATCGGTCCGTAGTTGACCGTGATCGTGAACGTGTCCTCGGCGACGGCCCACCGGTAGGGCAGCGGCGAGGGGGAGACGTTCGAGAACACGGTCGACGGAAACGTGTCGGTCTCCCGCTCGTAGCCGATCAGCTCGAGGCTGTGGATCGGCATCCCCATGAAGTCCAACTCGAACCGCTGCTCGAGGAAGAAGCCGCCGGGCAACCACCGGAAGGTGGTCTCGCCGCGGATGGTGGTCTCGTCTGAGCCGGCCAGATGGCCTTCCATCTTCCAGGTTCCGACGAGGCGGTCGAGGCGCCGAAGGGCGGGATCGGGGGTCGGGAGCTGGTTCTGGGCGTCGTCGGCCATGGTCGTTCTCCTTTCGATCGATGGCTGGGCGGAGCGGGACGCGGGTCAGACCTCGGGCGGTGCGTCCGCGACCTGCCGGACCTCGACCGGTTCGCCGGTGAAGCCCACGCACCGTTTGGCGATCTCGAGCGCGCGCTCCTCGCTGGCCTCGATGATCCAGTAGCCGGCCAGCGACTCCTTGGCCTCGGCGAACGGCCCGTCCGTGGGCACCGGCTGGCCGTCCTGGATCCGGACGACCTTGGCCTGGCTGGGATCTACGAGCCCCTGTCCGTCGACGAACTCGCCCGACTCCCGCAGCTCTCGGTCCATCGTGCCCATGAACTCGATCATGTCCCGGATCCACTCCGGGGACTTGACCTCGAACATCGTCTGCTGGTCACCGAACATCATGATCATCCACTTCATCGCGGCCTCCCTCCTCACGGGCTGGGCGTTCACTGCCTGGTCGGAGCCGTCGTCCGGATCTCGACATCCCGACGGGGTCTCGAAAGGGTAGGACCGATGCGGGTCTCGGGACCCATCGGTCGGGCGGACGGAGCTCGCCGGCTACTCGATGAGCTCCCAGCGCTCGAACGTGGGCTCCCGTTCGCAGCGTGGGTAGAGCACGCCGGTGAACTCCCTCACGGCCTCGCTCGAGGCGTGGGCGTGTTCGGCCTCCTCGTCCGCGAAGGCCATGAGGTGGAGGAATTCCGCGGGGCGGTCGAGGGAGCGCCAGGACTCGTAGCGGAGCGTGCCGGGTTCTGTCTTCGTGTGGGCGACGAAGGTCCGGATGGCCTCGAGGCAGGTCTCGAGCTCGCCCTCGCGAATCGCGAAGTGAGCCGTTCCGTGGATCGTCACGACGAACGCCCCTTCTCGAGGATCTCCCTGAGCCGCTCGACGTCGCCCTGAACCGACCGCTTGACCTGCCGGGCCAGCAGCGG